>JAZLCC010000196.1:0-2743 GCA_045614065.1 Eubacteriales bacterium
GTCGCGATATCCCAAAATCACGGGCAAAATCATGAAGACCAACGACCTGAAGAAGAATCCCGATTATGCTGTAGTTGCGCGTTTGTGGGATTTCCTTATGCAGTACGATGAGATCGGATACGCCATTAAAATCATCGAGCAGAATCCGGTCATTAACGAGGATTTTGAGCGAGATATTTATCACAACATATTGTTTAATTATTTGGTGCTCAAGGGACATCTCGAGCGCGATAAGGATAGGGCACTACCTGTTCCTTTGAAGGAAAAGAAGCGTAAACTCAAGCCCAAGTTCATAAAACAAATAATTGAAGAGTTAACCGAAGACTATGACCTTCCCGACATCGAGATACGCAAGGTCCTTATAGAAGAGCTGACCAAAGAGCAGCTTATGCTTGAGGAGGAAGCCGAGCGCCGCAGACTTGTTGAAGAGCAAGAGCAACGCAAGCGCGAGGAAGAGGAGCGTATCAAGAAGGAGAAGGAAGCAGAAGAAGAGCGCTTGCGCCTTGAGAGAGAGGCTGAGGAGGAGCGAATCCGCCGTGAAAACGAAATTCGCGAGGCACAGCTGTGGGCAGAGCGTATGGAACGGGAGCAGGAGATCCGCAGAAGAAGCGGTATCTTCCGCAAGGAAACCGAAAGGTTCTTTGCAAAGCTTTCGGACCGATTGAATTTGCGTCAAGAGCAGGATGAGGTTGAGGAAACAGAAATCCAAGACTTCGCAGATGCTGTTTTCATCATGGAGGAAACAGAGCGCTTGAAGGCTGAGGAGCTGGAGAGAGCGCGACGTCGCAAGAAAGAAGAAAGAGAACGTATAAAATACGAGGAACGTCTTGAGCGAGAAAGAATCGAGCGAGAGATAGCCGAAGAAAAGGCAAGAGTCGAGCGCGCTATTGCCGAAGAGCAGGCCCGTATTCAGGCGGAATTGCTTGCCAAGGATATGCTTTTGGTAGCGCCGCTTTCCGATTTGATAAAGTCGTTTGAGCAATCACTCGAATTCAGATTGCAAAAGCGCGCGGATGCTGAAAATCGCACTTTAGAGTGATCTTTTGGCGGATCAGTTGTTGGCGTTTGAATTGGCTGGAGAGTTTGTATGAATAAGATTTTTCGTAAAACAATAGCGGTGGGCTTGATGGTAGTCATCACGCTTGTTATAGTTATTACCGCGACATATGCGTGGATTCTCTATTCCGCCGCACCTGAGGTGCAGGGAATACAGCTTTCCCTTGGTGGCGGCAATACTATTTTGCTCGCCCCTAATATGACGCAGGTCGTTGATGGAAAAACATATCATTACCCCGGCAAATTTTCTCAAATGCTAAACTTTAACCAGTATGAGCAGTACAGTTATTTGAACACTATAGACTGCCTATCTCCGGTATCCACCGCGGACGGACAGCATTGGTTTTTACCCACTTATTACGGTGCAAACGACGATGCGGTCCTCAATGGTATGGCTTCTGCCGGACAGTTAAGACCATATCAGGACTTTTATCTGGATACCAAGCTCGAATATGCCAACCTGACTGGGGCTGATTCGACACAAATGGGCAATTATATTTGTCTCGATTTCTGGGTAGTATCTCCCAACACCGATTATTATTTGCGTGTGGCTCAGGGAGACGAAAACTCAGGCAGTTATGTTATTGATTTGATGGATCCTACAAACGATCCCAACGGTGGATATTCTCTCGTCGATATAATGGGATCGGTTGCTGCGTCGGCTCGCGTAGGATTTCTTGTTAACAGCGAGCCGGTGCTTGACGATACGATGATGTATTATGCAGAAAGCGGAAATTGTCCGTCAGCATACACATCTCTTCGCGGCAATTATCAGGAAACCGGAGATAATATACGTCCGTTTTCTGAAAACAAATTTGTAATTTATGAACCAAACGGAGATTTTCATCCCCAGGGCGTAAACGGTATTTATTCCGAGACAAAGCCTATTGCGTGGGTGAATGGTGAAGCTTCTTTGGCAGACATTCGTGACAATCTGTGCGTACAGTTAACTAATAAATGGTACGAGGGCACCGTCGACAGATATTATATTGAAGAGGTCTTCAAGGCTGCGACTATGGGAAAACATTATTTCTCCACAGAACAGGTTAAGGCAGACTTTTATCAGCAATATTTGCAAGGCAACGTATCCGGTTACGTTGACAAGGGTGATTTCGTAACCTATACGTCGGATCTCTATAATTCGATGGTGGATGGCGTGGTTACGCCAGATTCTATGAACGATATTGAAAGATCCGGCGCGACCGAGGATGTTACGCTGGTTCATCTGGAAAAAAATGTCCCTCAGCGCATTCGTATGTTCATTTGGGTTGAAGGACAGGATTTGGATTGCATGAGAAGCTTAAATGAGATTTCTTTCGCTTTGGGATTGGAATTAGCAGGAAGCAAAATAGATGAGTAAACAAAAAGATCCGGTAGGGAAGAAGTTAATCTCAGGCGGTGTTACCGTCGTTCTTATCGTTGCAATATGTTTGTGTTTGTTTGCTTTTGTTCAGGTGATCAATAAAGGCTACGTATCTGTGTTTGGATATAGTCTTTTTAAGGTGACGACAGGAAGTATGGAGCCTACCATACCTGTCGGAGCGTTGTTGGTTACTAAAAACGAGCCCATAGACACAGTTGAAATAAATGAAATAGTAAGCTTCTTCTCAAAGGAAGCTTATATGAAGGGCCGCATTATAACGCACCGCGTTGTTGCCAGCGAGGAGAGCGCTACAGGCCAGGTGAT
>JAZLCC010000197.1:0-7368 GCA_045614065.1 Eubacteriales bacterium
TCGTTATCAACGAAATAATAAGTTACTCCGTCCTTAACAAGGCTATATATTCCGCAGTAGAGTCTGCGCCACGAAAGCGACATTTCGCCCTCGTAGACCTTTGTCATCTGCGATCTCCATACATCTGATACCGTGTCGTAAAGCGGCATTACCACTCTTACGTCAACCTTACCGCCCGAAGCCTCGGTTATTGCCGAAGGCAAGGAGCCCAAAACGTCGCCAAGACCGCCCGTTGCGGCAAACGGCATTACCTCCGCGCCTACAAAAAGTATCTTTTTCATTTGGTGTTTCTCCTTTTCAATCTCTAACTATTAGATCATGCTTCCCTTAGAAAGGAAGAAAGGCATACTTTCGTGTCCCGAAAGATTACGTCCGTCTCTGATAACAACGTTCTTATCGGTTATAACGCAATTAAGCGAGGTATCTGCTCCGACGTATGTATCCTGAAGCAAAATAGAGTTTTTAACCACTGCTCCACGGCTTACGTGAACGCCACGGAAGATTATTGAATTTTCAACTGTTCCCTCTATGCAGCATCCGTCTGCTACAAAGGAGTTTTTAACCGACGAGCCCTCTTGATAAACCGTCGGTGCGGAGTTGCGGAGCTTTGTATAAATCATCTTATCGGGAGCTCCGAAAAGCTCACTTCTAACGTCCGCCTCGAGAAGCTTCATAGAAGCCTTATAGTAGCTTACAAGCGAGCCTATCTGCAAATATACGCCGTCGAAATGATAAGCGTTGATTCTTGCATGCTCAACACGGTTTGCGAGCGCCTCGAGATAGAAGCGAGTGTAGCCGTGTGCCGCCGCCTCGTTTATAATATCAAGCAAGAAGGTTCTCTTTGCTATGATAATGTTTGTGCTAATCTCGCACTCATCAAAGTCGCCTGTGCAAGCTGCAAAGCCTACTACTCTGCCGCTTTCGTCAAACTCAACGCAGGTAGCATCCTCAGAGGGGATCACGTCTCCATTCTTAACGGTTCTTGTGAGAATGGTCATATCCGCTCCGCTCTTTTCGTGTGAACGAATAACGTCCTTAAGATCAACCGTGCAAACGCAATCACAATCGGAAAGCACTATATGATCCTCTGTACACTTTGCAACAAAGTGCGTAACACCCATTAAAGCCTCCAAGCGAGTGGTGTAAAGTCTTCCACCGTTTGCGCTCTTGTAGGATGTAATGTAGGGGGGCAATATTCTGATACCGCCCGAGCGACGAGCGAGATCCCAGTCCTTACCAGTACCGATGTGGTCCATAAGCGACTGATAATTGTTATGAGCTATAACACCGACCTTGGTGATGCCCGAATTTACCATTGCCGAGAGAGAAAAGTCTATAAGTCTGTAACGGCAACCAAAAGGAATAGATGCGATCGTACGGACGCTTGTGAGCTCCGGTACCGAAGAGTTATGAATGTTAGAAAAAATCAATCCTGCTACTGCCATTTTCTTATGCCTCCTCCTTAATATCGTTTTCCGTGTAGATCATCTTTGCATCAGAGATCTCTGTTCCAACGGGAATATCTATATTTGTTCCGATAACGGTGATTCCGCTTGCCTCGGCCTTAGGCTTGCCTATGCTTGCGCTTGCTCCAACCGTTACGTCAGAGTCGATAATTGAATAAGAAACTCTTGCGTTCTCGCCTATAATAACATCGTCGAAGATAACCGAATCCTCAACCACAGCTCCTGCGAGCACCTTAACGCCGGTACCGAGAACCGAGTTGCGAACGGTTCCGTGTATTTCACACGCCTCGGTTATACTACTGTTATCGATAATAGCATTTTCTCCAACGTACTGCGGAGCGCATGCCGTATGTCTCGAATATATTCTCCAAGACTCGTCCGAAAGATTAAGAGCGGGGCGCGCACCCAAGAGATCCATATTTGCCTCCCACAAGGAGTCTATGGTTCCAACGTCCTTCCAATATCCACTGAAGGAATATGCATAAAGTCCCTCGCCGTTTGCGAGCATTGCGGGGATTATATTCTTACCGAAGTCGTTCGAGCTATCGGGATCCTCTGCATCCTGAATAAGGTATTTTGCAAGGCAATCCTTTGAGAATATGTATATTCCCATAGAAGCCTTTGTGCTATCGGGATTCTTGGGCTTCTCGGCAAACTTGTAGATTCTGCCCTCCTCATCCACACTCATAATGCCGAAACGGCTTGCCTCCTCAAGAGAAACGTCGATAACCGCTATCGTGCAGTCTGCGCCCTTCTCCTTATGAGCCTTAAGCATCTTATCATAATCCATCTTGTAAATATGGTCTCCCGAAAGGATAAGCACGTAATCGGGATCGTAATTGTATATAAACTGCAAATTCTGATATATAGCGTTTGCCGTGCCCTTATACCAGTCTGCTCCGTTTTTACCTTGGTAAGGCGGAAGAATCTTTACACCGCCCTGAGCTCTATCAAGATCCCAAGGAAGTCCATTTCCGATATAGTCGTTAAGAACGAGCGGCTGATACTGCGTAAGCACACCTACCGTATCCACGCCCGAATTTATGCAGTTTGAAAGCGGAAAATCGATTATTCTATACTTTCCGCCGAAGGAAACTGCCGGTTTTGCCGTTTTTTCGGTAAGCGCGTAAAGACGGCTTCCCTGTCCTCCTGCAAGTAACATCGCAACACATTCTTTTTTCTTAAACATAGCATCCTCCATCAAAGTATAATAGTGAGTTAAATCTATATCGCCGGGGTTATTTTTTGTTTTTGTTTGGCTTAAAGCCTAATATCGAGATCGCCAATGGCGGGACACGCATACAAAATGAATTTTTATATCCGTGATACTCGATACGATCTGTCGCTATTGGGAAAGTATTTGTAACTCCACTTCCGTAGAAATTCGAATTGTCGGAGTTAAAAAGCTCGTAAAATACACCTTCGCCCTGCGAGCCTATTCTATATTGCTCGTAGACGTTTGGTGTAAGATTTACCACAACTAAAAGCTCTTCATCCTTCGAGCTTCGTCTAAAGGTTATTACGTTTTGTTTAAATCCGTTTTTATCAACGAGGTAAAGGCCCTCGCTCGATGCATCCCTTTGCCATAGGGCGGGATGTGCCAAATAAAAATTATTAAGCTCTGCTACGTAACGTTGAAACTTTTCGTGGCTTTCAAAATCAAGCAAGAACCACTCGGTCTCTCGCTCGGCATTCCATTTGCAAAATTGCGCTATCTCATTGCCCATAAACGAGAGCTTTTTGCCTTTAAGCGTAAGCATAAGCCCCATCAATGCACGGGCATTCGCAAATTTTTGCCAATAGTCTCCCGCAGAAGCTTCAATCAATGTATCATTGCCACTCGATTGAGCCTTATAGGAAAGTGATACGGTTTCACCGCTCTGCCAAAGCGCGTTTATTAAAGAATAACCGTTTTCCGCCCTTTCGGCAAAATCCGTTGCTGCATATTTAATTAAATCATTCGACCGCGCCGTATCAAACGCAAAGTCAAAGTTGAGGTCTTTATTTGAGCTATCCGAAATTATCAAAACGTCGGGATTATTCTTTTTCACCGTTTTAAAAAGCTTCTCAAGAAAATCTCTTGACACGTTAGGGCTATCAAGCTTGCTAAACCGTATTGCGTCTGCGTGATACTCACTTATCCAGTAAAGCACGCTTGACGTAATAAAGCTCCTCGTCTCGTTCTTTGAAAAATCGAAATAACAGCATTCGCCGTCGCATTCGCACTCATAAAGCGGAGCGCCGTCGAACTCAAAAAGTCCGTAATTTTCTTTTTGGAATGAGGATATCGGAATATCGAGTATCACACCCATTCCCGCCTCGTGAAGCTTGTCTACAAACGCCTTGAAATCGTTTGGCGAGCCGTACCGTGAGGTCGGAGCAAAAAATGCACTCGGCGTATATCCCGCCGCATTCTCATTGGAATGCTCGTTTATCGGAAGCAAGCAAATATGCGTATATCCCATTTGCTTTGCGTAAGGAGCAAGCTCCCTTGCGTAATCCTTATAGTTGAGATAATGCCTTCCTTGCTTTTTCCAAGTGCCGAGGTGCAATTCATAAATATTTATCGGCTTTGACGAAATATTTTTTTGATATTTTCTTCGGTAGCTGAGCCATCCGCTATCCTTCCACGCATAGCCCTCTTCTGCACATATCACCGACGGATAATCGGGTCCCTGCGCATAGGAGCGTGAAAAGGGATCGGATTTGTAGTGCAGCTGACCGCAGCCGTATATTCTGTATTTATATCTATCACCGTAGTTTACTCTGCCAAACGGAAGCTTTATCTCCCAAACTCCCGATGCGTCGATCTTGTTTAAAAAGATATCGTCGCGCCAGCCGTTAAAATCTCCCGTCAGCATCACCTGCGATGCTCTTGGCGCGTAGGTGCGAAAGACGAACCCGTCATTTTCCTCGTGAACGCCGAAGTAGCTCTGAGACGCACAGCCTGTCCCCTGCAAGAAAGCTTGCAAGGCAGTATTATTTTCAACCATCGTCTTTACCTCCGTTCAACGTTCTGTGTAGTAAAATTTATCGATTTTATCAATCGTAATCGCTGTAAAAAATTATTTCATCTGGGAAGCACATTCCAAGCTTTTCTCTTGCTATACGAATTTTAAATTCGTCGTCAAGCGGCGCATCGACCATATATCTTAGCCTTTGAATATCGTCCTTTAGCTCAAGAATATATTCTTCCTTTTCCTGCTTTTTTTCCATAGCCTCATTGTACTGCATAAGGCTCCAAAGGAAGTACACGATTGCAAATGTTAAAAAGAGCGCAAGGAACGGAACGAGCACCAAATAAACCTTGCTTTTCGGCTTTGAGGAAAATTCTTTTTTTCTCATTTTTATCGCATCCTTTCTTTGATTATTTTCGATCGATCTTATCTCTCGAAGCCCTTATACGAACACGCCCCTTGCTACTCGAAGCGTCATCATACAATATCTCGCATACATTATACACCTTTTTCCTATTTTTTTCAAGTCGAAAACGAAATTTTTCGTGTATTTTTTTAATATTTTTTACAAAATTATTATATATATTCAAAAAAGGTCGATAGAAGAGGTCGAAAAAAGCCTCTATCAAATATCTTAAGCAAAAAAGCAGACCCTCAAACAAGAAAAGCAAGATTTTCGATAGCGTAAAATAATAGAGCGCAAACCCCAAAACTGCGCCAAAAACCGTGAATCCGCGAAGTCCTCCGTCATTAAAAAAATAGTTCAAAAGCATAATTCCGCAAACCGAAAAAATCACAAAAAAAGCATCGCAAAAAAACACTGTGATTGCCAAAAAAATCTTTTTCAAGCGATTGCTTTTGCAAAAAAATCTCTTAGAAAAAGGCAACTGAATTTTGCAAAATCTATGCAATTTTCGGCTTCTCGGAGCATCCGAAAACAACACTCGAATTGCTCTCAAGGCATCAAAAACGCACCCTGAAATCGCACCGAAAACGAATGCAAAAAGCATCATTTTTGCCATAGCAATAGGCGATATTTCCATAGAAAAAAGCTCTCCTTAGCCGTTATTTACCATCGTTTTTTTAAGCGTTTTTGTGCCCTTTTTTATCTTAAAAATTTTGAAAAAAAGCCTTTTTTCTCGGGCTTTCTATCGTCGGAATAGTAAAATCCGTTAATGCGTCCGCTAAGCAAAACCACCCCTCCATCGGTATCGAGAGCACCTATTTTTATCTCCTCACCCTCTATAAAAAGCTCACCGAGAACCGTGTTAAGATGTGCTCCCTCCTCGTCAAAGCTAACCACCTCGGAAACACCGCAAATGCTTGCCTCACGTCTGCCTAAAATACGTATCTCGTGCTTATTTTTATCTGTATTTGCCATATTATTTGCCATAAAAAAACCTCCGCGAAGTATGATATCTCTTTATCAATACTATGCGGAGCATTTTTAATATATTCTATTATTTTTTATTCCTCAATAACCTCATACATTGCCGAAGCATCTGCCTTTGCAACGTTATCCTTAACGGTAAGAACTCTTATTTTAAGCGTTCTTTGACCAAAGGTTATCTCAAGTATATCATTAGGCTTTACGTCGTAAGACGCTTTTGCACGTCTGCCGTTAACGCTTACGTGCTCTGTATCGCAGGCATCGTTTGCCACTGTGCGGCGCTTGATTATTCTTGACACCTTTAAATATTTATCTAATCTCATATTAAAAAGCTCCCTTCAAAAAAATAAAGCTTTATTTAAAAAGCATGGGCGACGGGCATACCCCGTCGCCTATACTATATCAATTAATTGAGCGCGTCCTTAAGAGCCTTGCTTGCTGCGAAAACGGGAGTCTTAGATGCTGCGATAGTCATCTTCTCACCGGTCTTGGGGTTACGACCCTCTCTTGCTGCTCTTGCCTTAACAGAGTATGTTCCAAAGCCAACGAGCTGAACCTTATCGCCTGCTGCAAGAGCTTCTGCGATTGCTTCGTTTACTGCCTTAACTGCAGCCTCTGCGTCCTTCTTGGTCATTCCTGTCTTAAGCGCTACAACTTCTACGAGATCTGTCTTGTTCATGTTAATCACCTTTCCTTAAACTTATTGGAACTTTGTTCCTCTTACAAATTTATTATACCACGCATTCAAAAAAAATTCAATAGTTTTTTCAAATTTTTTCCTTATTTTCCAAGGTTTTTTGACTTTTTTGATTGTTATAAAATAATCAAACATTATGCTTTATTCTTTCCCAAATCTCATCAAGCTCGGTCATATCAAGCTTGGTGATATCCTTACCCTCTGCAATAACAGCAGATTCGAGTACGGAAAATCTCTTTATAAACTTTTCGGTCGCCTTATTGAGCGCAACCTCGGGCTCAACTCCTATTTTGCGGCAGAGTGAGACTACCGAGAAAATAAGATCGCCCATCTCCTCCTCGATTGCCATAGAATCGTTATTTGAAAGAGCCTCTTCAAGCTCAGAGAGCTCCTCCTTTACCTTAAGCATTACCGAATCGGCATCGGGAAAATCAAAGCAGGATGCCTTTTTACCAACCTTCTCTGCTCTCATAAGCGCAGGAAGCATAGGCGGTATCGAGCGAAGCTTATCGGTAACGGTTTTTCTTTCCTTCTCGTCGCTCTTTATTACCTCCCAATTGGCAAGCACCTTCTCGGGAGTTTCGGCAACCACGTCGCCGAAAACGTGAGGATGTCTATGTATAAGCTTTACGCAAACGTCGTTTGCTACGTCGTCAAGCGTAAATCCTCCCTGCTCTCTTTCCATCTGCGTATGGAATGCTACCTGAAGCAAAACGTCGCCGAGCTCCTCGCGCAAAAGCACGGGATTGTCGGTGTCTATTGCCTCTATAACCTCATAGGTCTCCTCTATAAATTCCTTTCTTACACTCTTGTGCGTCTGCTCTCTATCCCAAGGGCATCCCTCGTCCGAGCGAAGCA
>JAZLCC010000198.1:0-12000 GCA_045614065.1 Eubacteriales bacterium
GCGCTGATCGACAACGGCAGACGCGGCAAGCCGGTTACCGGCCCCTCCAACCGCGCGCTGAAATCTCTGTCCGAGATACCCGCGCATCGTCTCACGTGAGTTCCGATATGAATGCCCTTCTTTTCAAGTGCACATTTGCACACTGCCCCTGCGGCGACCAGAGGTGCGGTGATCCGTCCGCTGAAATGTCCGCCGCCACGGCTGTCCTGATAGCCGTGGTACTTGCACTCGGCAGTATAATCTGCATGAGAGGGACGAGCCACGCTTCGCATCTCGGAATAATCTCCGCTCCTTACGTTCTCATTTGGTATAAGAATAGTAATAGGCGTTCCCGTAGTGGTATTCTCAATAACACCGCTGATTATTTTATATTCGTCCTTCTCCTGCCTTTGGGTAGATATTCTTCCGCTTGGACGGCGGAGCGTGAGCATATTATCAATATATTCACGGTCTATACGTATCCCCGAGGCAAGTCCGTCGATAACTGCGCCGATATATTCTCCGTGGCTCTCACCAAACAACGTAATTGCCACACTGTTTCCAAAAGTATTTTTCATTATTTTAAATCCTCTAAGATCTTTTTCGAATTTTCAACGACCTCGTTACAGCTAAAGTCCTTCATTTCAAAGCCTCCGACGCAAGGAACGGTAATCACCGTTACCCTACCGCCGTCTGCCTTTTTATCATGAAAAGCCGCCTCGGATATTTTATCCCAATCGTACGTAAGCGTGCGATAGAGGTTGCATCTTTTAAGAACGGCAATAACCCTCTCACGGATAGACTCCGAGCACATCGGTATCATACCGAGAGCCACACACTCGCCGTGATAAAGCTCGCCCATTCCCTCACTGCTCTCAATTCCGTGCCCTATGGTGTGCCCAAAATTAAGTATCTTGCGAAGCCCCGACTCACGCGCATCCTCTTCAACAACGCTCTTTTTTATATTTAACGAGCGAATAATTATCTCATCAATATTGCTCTCTATATCCTTATTTTCAAAAATATCAAAGAGCTCCTTATCCGAGGTGAGCGCCATTTTAATGGCCTCTGCAAGTCCGTTTGATATCTGTCTTTTAGGCAAAGTCTTTAACAAATCGGGATCTATAAGCACTTTTTTAGGCTGATAGAATGCGCCCACGATATTCTTTACACCGCCGAAATTCACCGCGGTTTTACCGCCTATCGAGGAATCTATTTGCGAAAGGAGCGTTGTTGGAATATTGTAAAAATCTATTCCCCTCATATATGCAGACGCCGCAAATCCCGAAAGGTCGCCAACAACTCCGCCACCAACGGCAACAACGCAATCCTTGCGTGAAAATCCGTTATCAAGCATAGCTTGAAGCAGCATACTAAAGCTCTCTATACTCTTTGAGCCCTCGCCCTGCTCCACGGTGCAAATAACTCCGTTTTCAGACTGACTCGCAATCGCTCTGGCATATTCTATGGGCACACCCGAGTCGGTTACAACGAGAACACGTCGGTTCAAATTCAAATATTTATTTGCATCTGCAAGAATACCACGCTCCACAACGATATCGTAGCTATCCTCGCCCAAATTCATACGAATGATCATTTTGTTCCCCTTATATTTCGGTATGCGGAGCAAATCTGCCCACAACCTTAAGCTTATCACATACCTTATCTAATTCATTAAGCATCGCTTCGCCATTCTCGCTATCGGTAGCGCCGTCTATCTCAACATAGAAATAATACTGCCAAGAATGCTTTTTTTGCGGTCTGCTTCTGAGTGCCGTCATATTATAGCCGTATTTACCGATAATCCCTATAGCATTTGCAAGTGAGCCCGCCTCGTGCTTAACGGTAAAGGTCAAAACACTGCTCGAAAGCGCTGACGAGCTTGACTTCTCTCTCGAAAGCACGGCAAAGCGAGTGGTATTCTCACCGCTTTTATTAATATTTGCCTCAATTACCTTAAGTCCGTATATCTCGGCGGTTTCAACGCTTGCAATAGCGCCAAGCGACTTATCCTTTGCCTCGGCAACCGTCCTTGCGGCAAGAGCCGTATTGTTTGCTTCCTCGGCAACAAAGCCCCGCATCTTAATATATTCGTGGCATTGGCTAAGCGCCTGAGGGTGGCTTGTTACCTTTTTTATATCCTCAATCGAAGCGCCCTCTATTGCAAGAAGATTTTGATGTATCTCAAGCTCGTAAATGCCATTGATATATAAATCTCCCGAGAAGATGAGGTCAATGGTTTGTCCAACCTCTCCTGCGTAGCTGTTCTCTATGGGAAGAACCGCAACATCGCTCTCTCCGCTGACAACCGAATCATATGCCGCCTTAAAATCACTGTAGGAAATTCTGTTTCCCTTGGGAAATATTCTGCCCGCCGCAATGTGCGCAAAGGCTCCCTCTACACCGCTGTAAGCAACCTTAAGACCGCTCTGCAAACGATGCTGATACGCACGGGATACCGACATAAGACTCCTTAAATAATCTATATAATATCCCTTTAATATCTCATCCTCAACAAGTGCCGAATTGCGCTCGATAACCGCTTCCTCTCTCTTTTGATCGAGTATCGGCAAGCCGTATTCCATCTTATATTCGCAAACGGCACGAACGGCGTTCATTCTCTTCACAAAAAGCTCTGCCATTTGCGAATCGACCTCGTTTATGATCTCTCTTGCTTTTTCCAATTTATTCAAATCGTTTGAATTATTTGACATATTTTTCTTTCCTTTATTAAAGCTTATCCGCTATATCAAGAATCAATCTCTCGGTCTTTTCCCAACCGAGGCAGGGGTCTGTTATCGACTTTCCAAAGATATGCTCCTCGGGCTTGCAAGCTCCGTCCTCAATGTAGCTCTCAATCATAAGTCCCTTTACAAGGCGCTTAATATCGGGATTTTGACTACGGCTGTAAACGATATCCTTTGCAATACGAACCTGCTCGAGATATTTCTTGCCCGAGTTATTGTGGTTGGTATCTACTATAACCGAGGGGTTTACAAGGTTGGACTTTTCGTAAAGCTCCTTTACGCGAAGAAGATCCTCGTAGTGGTAGTTAGATACGTTTCTGCCGGCATAATCGATATATCCACGCAAAATAGCGTGAGCGTAAGGATTACCGTCGCTTGTAACCTCCCATCCACGATAGAGGAAGGTGTGGCTTGATTGAGCCGCTACAATAGAGTTCATCATAACGCTAAGATCACCGCCCGTAGGATTCTTCATACCAACGGGAGCCTCAAGTCCGCTCGAAACAAGTCTGTGCTCCTGATTTTCAACCGAGCGAGCGCCTACCGCAACGTAGGAGAGCAGATCCGAGAGATAACGGTAATTCTCGGGGTAAAGCATTTCGTCTGCGCAGGAAAAACCATAATCACGAAGAGCCGCCAAATGAAGCTCACGAATAGCAACTATGCCCTTATACATATCGGGCTTTGCCTCGGGGTCGGGCTGATGAAGCATTCCCTTATATCCTTGCCCCGTCGTTCTCGGCTTGTTGGTATAAATTCGAGGAATGATAATTATTTTGTCGGAAACCCGCTCCTGTATCTTGCGGAGTCTTGAAATATATTCGAGTACGGGCTCTTGGTGATCGGCGGAGCACGGGCCTATAACAAGTATAAATTTATCAGAGCTTCCCTCAAACACTGCACGGATATCTGCATCACGCTCAGCCTTTACCGATGCCATACGCTCACTTAACGCATACTCTTTTTTTACATCCTGCGGAATAGGAAGCTTTCTGTGGAAATTCATTGACATTGCCTTGTACCTCTTTTGAATAAATTAATAATTCTAAAATAAAAAGCCCGCGTTTCGATATGCTAAAAAAGCACGACGAATGCGGACTGACCGTATTTTGTTAACTGAAAATCAATTTTCAGCTTTCACAAAAGTCGGGCAGCCCTTAGCAAAATAATAAAAATATACGTTTGCAAACATAACTACTCCTCCTTTGTGATTTGTTGTACCCATTATACGCCCTATATTTTGATTTGTCAATAGTTTTTTTGATTTTTTTATTCATTTTTCTAAAAAACGCTTTATTTGAGTAAAATGCGCTCTTTAATACAAAAAAGGCTATCTCAAATGCAAATTTGAGATAGCCCCTTTTCAAAAATTACGCCGCGCAGCTCTCATCATAAAGAAGAATAATTTTCTCCATAAGCTTTGAATCAAGCTCGAAGCACTTTTTCTTATCAAGATATTCCAACATAAATTCACGCTTCAGCTCCTCGTTAGGTTTTCCGCCGTGAGCCTCGACGTAAGCCGCATATTGCTCGTTTAGCTCAACACGGTATTCGTGAGCTGCGTCCGAGCAAAAAACGTAGCTATGCCCTCTATCCTCGTATTTAAGAAATTCCACTCTACCATTCTCGGCAAACTCGGAATAAAGCTTTTCATATCCGTACTCAATCGGAACGTCGGCATCGTCCGCGCTGTGAATTACCATTACCTTGGCATCGCTCTCGGCTATTCCCCGGATTGCCGACGCATCGGCATATTCGCCGCCGAACTTCAGCTTTTCGTAAAAGAAAACGTAAGGAACCGTAAGGTCGGCAAAAAAACCAACCACCTGCGAGCCTTGATAAAGTATCAGATCCTCGGACTCGTTAAAGCCCGAAATAATAACCGCCGCCTTGATATCCTTGTGCATAGAAAGCACGCTTGCGGCAGAATAACCGCCCCAGCTATGCCCCAAAAGCACAATCGGCAAATCCTTATATTCATCAAGCGTCTTAGCGTAATCTATTGCACAATCGAGGTCTATTACGCCCTGAGGCAATCCCTTTGCCGAATGTCCCTCACTGTTATCGTTTCCGTGAGCGTCATAGGCAAAAACCTTATATCCGTTTGAGGTAAAAAGGTCGATAAACGGCATATAAAAGTTATGACCTCCGCCGCCAAGTCCGTGCGCTATTATTACAAGTCCTTTTACGCTTTGCCCATCCTTAAAATATTTATATCCCGCAAGACGTGTTCCGTCAGTAGAATAAAAATCGCTTCGCTCACATAAAAGTCCTTCAAAATCGCCAACCGAATATTTGAGCCATTCCTCGGTTTCAAATCGCATACTAAAGATAGATTCATATATCACAACAGTCGCTATCGGCATTATTACAAATATATTGCAAAGTATAACCGCAACCGACACTATCACCGCCTTTTTTAATTTTGACAAGCGAGTTGTTTTACTCATATCCTATCTCCTATCATTTTGTGTTTCTTTATAATTAATTATACATCAAAAAAATCTTAAATTCAATAATTTTCGACCTATTTCCAAAAATTCGCAAAAAGAACTGCCTTGTTTATGCAAAAGCTTTTTCTCTCTGCACAAACAAGACAGTCCGTAAGATCAAATATTCAATTTTGTAACGCTATAATCAACGTCTCTTTTTGATAACGAGAGCCGTTCCAAGTGTTGAAACGAGAGCAACAACAACGGCGGTGCTTCCAACTGCCGATTTACAGCTCTGCTTCATTTCAACAATAGCATCCTTGGATTTCTCGGTTTCCGTAGCAGGCTCGGTCTCAACGACCTCGGTCTCTTCCTCTTCCTCAGGAGCGGTTATACCTGAAGGCTGAAGAGCATTGATTCTTCCCATAAGAGTATCTGCCGCAGCATCAAGCTCAACCTGAGTAGCATCCTCGTTTTCAAGAAGCTCCTCTGCAGATTCAAGTGCAGAAACAACCATTGTGTAGGATATCTCGGTCCACTCAATCTCCTTAAGCGCCTTTGCCTTTTTAATAGCCTCCTCTATTTTCGAGGTATTCGCCTTCTTAAGCTTAAGCTTTGAAACCGCCGTTCTGAGCGCTTCCATAGCCTCATTTACCTCTTCTGCGGTGGCATCAAAATCTTCAATCACCTTGTTTGCATTGTTAATAGCCTTTTTAAGGGTTGAATAAGATGCGCTTGTGTAGTTTGCCTCGGGATAATTTTCTTGGATAGAAATTATCTCTGCCTTAAGATCGCTTGCGCCGTTATTAGCGGCAAGAATAAGATTATCTACCGCATCTTTGTTGTTTGCGGTGATTTTTCCGTTCTTAATTGTAGTCGTACGGTTACCGCCGCTCGATGCATCTCTGGAGAAAAGACCTATTGCAACGCTTGATCCGCTGGGAAGCGGAACATCCTCACCCATTTGAACGTAATTGCCCGAGCTGTTCTTTGCATAAATGCTAACTTTCAAGCCGTTATATTCAAACTTAAAGGATGCAAAGCCATCTGTTAACTGAAGCTTTGCGAAATACATCGAGTCAGACTCGTTTTTCGTTGTATTGGGATATTTCTTATCAAAATCGCCCTTTGCGGAAATTACGTAAGACATGTTTGTGGAGGGAGCTCCCTTTGTGTCGTTTTTGTTATTAAAGCTTCCGTAAATAAAATATACAACGCCGTTAGAGTCGATTGCAAATGGAATGCCCGAATATTTCAAGTTGTTATTGTTCTTACCCATTACCTCATAAGTATAATCGGTAGTCTCGGTAATAGCAAACTTAGACGTTGAAATATACGATACCGAATTTCCCGAGGTGGTTTTTCTGCTTACACCAAAGGTGTCCGAGGTCTTTGTTATCGTAAAATTGTTCAAAAACGTGTTTTCGCTAACCGATGATCCATTAGAATCATATGCCTCGTAAGAAAGCTTAGTCCAGTCAATCTCTAAAGTCTTAGTATTTGCGGCGCTTGTCGGAAGAGCTATTACCAAGCTCGTTGCCAAAAGCATCGCGATTACTAAAATCGAAATAATCTTTTTCATTGTTTTACTCCTATAATCATTAAATGCGAAATCTCGCCAAATCTATTATATTTTACCACCATTTGCCCTCATTGTAAATAGTATTAGTGCAAAAACGGCATTTTTTACATATTAAAATGACTTTTTATGTTCTTTTTGCACAAAGAAAAATACTTTTTTCCATCGATAGCCTATTGATTTTTTTATAAAGCTATGATACAATAAATGTAATTACAGATGAAAGGACTCTAACAAAAATGAGTTTAAACATAGTTCTTACCGACTGCGCAACAGTAAACGCAGGAGATCTTGACCTTACCGTGCTTGAAAGATTCGGCAAGGTAACCTACTACACCGAAACACGCCCCGAGGACGTCTGCGAGCGCATAAAGGATGCCGATATTATAATTCTTAACAAAACGGTTATCGGAAAAACCGAAATCGACTCTGCTCCAAATCTTAAAATGATAGCTCTTTGGGCAACGGGATATAACAACGTCGACGTAGCCTATGCGCGCGAGCGTGGCATTGACGTTTGCAACGCAGGCTCTTACTCAACGGGCGCCGTTGCTCAGCAGGTGTTTGCCTACATTCTTGCACACGCATCACGTGTTGCCGAATATGACAAGGACGTCAAAAACGGAGATTGGATCCGCTCTCGACTTTTCTGCTTTTTCTCTCGCCCCACGTACGAGCTTGAGGGAAAGACGCTCGGAATTTTCGGCTTTGGCGCAATAGGCGCAAAAATTGCGACAATAGGTCTTGCGTTCGGAATGCGAGTTATTGCCACCAATCGAAGCAAAAAGAGCTTTGAGGGCGTTGAATTTGTTGATTTCGATACACTCCTTGCCGAAAGCGACTATCTCTCGGTAAACTGCCCTCTTAACGCAGATACCGCCGAGATATTTAATGCCGAGGCATTCAGCAAAATGAAGGTTGGACTTTACTTTATAAACACCGCGCGTGGCGGAGTTATCTCCGAGCAGGCGCTCGCCGATGCACTCAACGGCGGCAGACTTGCGGGAGCGGCTATCGACGTTCTTACACAAGAGCCGATGCGCGCCGACTGCCCTCTCATTGACGCAAAGAATATCACTATAACACCGCATATTGCGTGGGCGCCTCTCCAAACGAGAATTCGACTCTTATCGATAGTCGAAAGTAACGTAGAGAATTTTATCAACGGTGCTCCGACAAACGTGGTAAATTAACGATAGCAACCAAAAAAGACCGAGTTTGAGCAAAGCGAAAACATATCGATAAAATAAAAAACAATATTTCTTAAAGAAAAAAGGACGGAGAACGTAAAATTTCTCTGTCCTTTTTTATTCTCTTATAATTGAAAGCCATCCTTTAAAGCACTCACCTTTAGGACGCTCTTTTTATTACAGATTTTTCAAAAGCTCCTTTGCCTCTAACTGCTTTGCATCGTAGGTTGCCTTATCAACGTCTCCGTTCTGCAAAAGCCAATCGCCAAAGTCCATATCGCTAACAGTTCCCTCGCGAACGGTATCCTCACGCTTGAAAACCTTTTTTACGGTTCTGAAAATTATTTTCACATCTCCGCCGACGGTTATCCTCTCAACGTATTCGAGATCGTAATCAAGCTTTTGCTCCCAGCTGATATTATTTCTTCCGCTAACCTGCGCAAGACCCGTAAGACCCGCACGCACGCTATGGCGCTTTCTCTGCTCCTCGCTCATAAACACCATATCACGAACAAGCTGAGGACGAGGACCGACTATCGACATATCACCCTTTAGAATATTGAAAAGCTCGGGAAGCTCGTCAAGCGAGGTCGAACGCAATACTCTGCCAAATCCGTTAAGGCGCTTTTCATCCGGCAAAAGATCTCCGTTTTCGTCTCTTTCATTTGTCATCGTGCGGAACTTTATCATTCGAAAAAGCTTTTCCTTGCCCGTTTTATTAACCTTGGTAGGTCTTATTTGGGTAAAGAAGGGATTTCCCTTCATAAATATTGCAACGAATATTGCAAGAAGTATGATTATCGGCAAAAGAACCGTAATTGCAATAAACGAGAGAATTACGTCTATCACTCTTTTAAAGAATTTTGCGTACATATAGCACCTCGTTATTATTCAAAGCAGGATCTTATTATTGCAATAACTGCGTCCTGCTCCTCTGCCGTCATTTTGTTATCACTCGGCAAGCAAAGTCCTCTATCAAAAATATCCATACCAACGTCAAGGCATCCACCCTCGATATAAGCATTGGTTCTTGCTCTTCCGCTACCGCTGCATGTAATAAACGCACAGTTTCTGTATATCGGCTGCATATGCATAGGCTTCCATATCGGGCGCGACTCGATATTATACTCTGCAAGCTTCTCCATTATCTCGGTAGGCGAGCTCTTGCCCGATTCCTTAACAAAGAGCGCATCGCTATCGCCACGCACCTGCTTGCACATAGCAGCCTTATCAATAATAAGGCAGGAGAGCCAGAAATTAGGCTCGCAAATGCTTGGATCATAAGGATTCATAGAAACGGGGAGACCCTCAAATCCCTTTTTATATCTCTCGTAGATAGCCTTCTTTTGCGCAATATGCTCCTCGAGATAAGGATACTGACCTCTGACAACGCCTGCGATAACGTTGCTCATACGGTAATTATAGCCTATCTCCTCGTGCTGATACCACGGAGCGTTCTCACGGCTCTGCGTAGACCATTTTCTCGCCTTGTTTGCCGCATCGAGATCATCGGTAAGGAGCATTCCGCCCGACGAGCCCGTGATTATCTTATTTCCGTTAAAGGATATTGCGTTGTATTTTCCAAATCTACCCGTCTGCACTCCCTTATAGGTAGCGCCCAAGGACTCTGCCGCATCCTCAACGATAACTGCGCCGTGATCGTCGCATATAGCGCGTATTTCGTCAAGCTTTGCGGGCGTTCCGTAAAGGTTTGCCATAACGACCACCTTAACGTCGGGATAGATTTCAAACGCCTTTTTAAGCGCCACGGGATCCATATTCCAGGTATCATACTCGGTATCTATGAATATAGGCTCGCCACCCTCATATACAACGGGGTTAAGAGTTGCCGCAAAGGTCATATCCGAGCAAAACACCTTATCTCCACGCTTAACGCCCGCAAGCTTTATTGCAAGGTGAAGCGCAGCGGTTCCGCAAGAGAGCGCAACGGCGTATTTGCATCCCACCTTTTCACAGGTAAGGCGCTCAACCTCGTTAATGTTCGCTCCAATAGTGGACATCCAGTTGGTTTCGTAAGCCTCGGTAACGTATTTAAGCTCCTCGCCGTGCATTGTGGGAGTAGCAAGATATATCTTCTTCTCAAAAGGCTTTATGTTCATAAGATCCTCTTCCTTTTCAATGATTAAAAATTATTCTTGATCAAAGCCATACATTATAATTATATCACACGCCACAAAAAAATTCAATAGAAAAGCAGAAAAATAGCGAAAAAGCAAAAAGCGCAAAATGATATGCACCCCAAAAGTTAAACACTTTTGAGGTGCATACGCTTTATTTTAATTAAATTTATAAACCTCGTATTCAAGATCTACGCAACCACTCGTAAGATAGTCTCCAAAGAGAGCCTTGGCTTCTCCTACGTCTATAGAGCTCATCGAATCGATAGACGGTATCTCACCGTACATAGCTCTGTATATCATATGCGCTCCTATCAAGCCCGCATACTCGGTGCTGTGCAAATGCTCGTCATCATAGCAAAGCTTCCATTTATCAACGCCCGAATCTATAAGCATATCGAGCTCGCCCTTCCAATCAAGGAATTTAAGCTCGGGACACTTATTTCTCGCCACCGTTATGCAATTTGCAAACTCATTATGAGCGGGGAAAATAATAAGCTCGGTATCCGACTTTTTACAAGCCTCTTCAAGCGTTGCCAAATGATTTGCCTCAACGTTTGCGTAAAATCCGCAAATGAACACGGCATCATAATCTCCGTTTTCTATACTGCTCATCATAGCCGTATCTGCAGTATAGGTGCTTACCTGCGCATATCCGCGAGAAACCGCATTAAAATTAGCGCTCTTATTATTTACATACATCATATCCGAAAGAATATAGCCGATATTCGATGTGCCAATAAAGCTATTGCCGAGAATAAGGCAATTTCCGTCCTTTATACCGCCAAGCATTCCGTCCTCTACAGTAGTCGGTGCCGAGATAAGAGCAGATTTGTAAAGTCTGTCTGCGGCGTTTGCATCAAGCTCGGTATAATTTATGCAAAGATTTATTACAGTGGTCTTGCCCGATACGGTGCAATTATACTCAAATCTATATCTATATTCGTTAGTACCGTTCTTTTTCTCTATAAACTTTTTCACCGAGAGCATAGGATCAAGCGTTCTCGCATAATCGTCAACAACACTCCACTCGGCGCTCTCCAAGCTTGCCTTTGATATGCATCCTATGGAATTTGACTGATAAATAATATTATAAGAAAGTCCGTCTGCGCTCTTCTCTACGCTCCAATCATTGGAAAAGGACAAGGAAAGATCGTAATTTGAGCCAATGTCAAAATGCATATCCTTGCGAGCCTTTACGGTACGGCAAGAAAGATTCCAATACGGCGTATCCGCACCTTGAGTCTCAGATGCATCGGTTGCATTCGAGCTTTCGTCGGCAACGTCGGACGGAGTGCATGCCGACATTAACAAAAGGCACGCACACAATAAGCAAACGAAAACAGAATATATTATTTTTTTCATAAATATCCCCCTCTTAAAATGATGTAACTGATATATAAATTATAGCAAAGGCCGTCTTACTTGATATGCGAAAGCATAAATCAATTCCGCACAAATAAGACAGCCCTGCACTAATTACTATTATATCCTTGCCATGCCCGTTTTAACCGCACAATCGTAAACCGCCTTTGCAACGGTCTTACCAACTCTCTCGTCAAAGGGCGCGGGAATTATGTACTCGGGCGAGAGCTCCTCATCACTGATAAGCGATGCGATGCCGTAAGCCGCCGCAAGCTTCATTTCCTCGGTAATAGCCTTTGCTCTTGCGTCCAAAGCCCCTCTGAAGATTCCCGGGAATGCAAGAAGATTGTTTATCTGGTTCTTGAAATCGCTTCTTCCCGTTCCAACAACAGCAGCGCCTGCCTTTACGGCGAGAGCGGGGTCGATCTCGGGAGTGGGGTTAGCCATCGGGAACACGATTGCGCCCTCGTTCATAGAAGCAACCATTTCCTCACTAACGATACCGGGTGCCGAAACGCCTATAAACACGTCGGCGCCTCTCATAGCATCGGCAAGTGTACCGTCAAGCTT
>JAZLCC010000199.1:0-7421 GCA_045614065.1 Eubacteriales bacterium
GTCGTTCTTGCGGTTAGTATGCCGATAATGCTTTTCGTTATCTTTATGCTTATCAGAGTAGGTATGCCTCGATTCGAAAAGCTCCAAAAAAAGGTTGATAAGCTTAACTCAACGGTAAGAGAAAACGTAACAAACGTAAGAGTTGTTAAGTCCTTTGTTCGTGAGGATTATGAGATAAACAAATTCGTATCGGATAACGCAGAGCTTAAGAGCGCAAGCGTTAGCGCCGTTAAGGTAATGATTTATATTATGCCTGTAATGAACCTCTTTATGTACGCAACTATTATTGCTATAATTTGGCTCGGACACGGCGAGGTGCTTAATTTCGGTATGCCCGTTGGCGACCTTTCGGCATTTATTAGCTACGCAACGCAGATACTCTCCTCACTAATGATGGTATCGTTCTTGTTTATGACGTCCTCTCGCGCAATGGCATCCTCAAAGCGAATTTGCGAGGTGCTTGACGAGGTTCCCGACATTCAGGATTCTGAAAATATCGATAGCGAGAGAAGAGTGGCTCGCGGCGAAATAGAATTTAAGAACGTTTCCTTCCGCTACTACAAAAATAGCGAGGAAGCCGTGCTTGATAACGTTAATTTGAAGATTCCCGCGGGGGCAACGGTTGGCGTTATAGGATCTACGGGATGCGGAAAGACAACTCTCGTTTCAATGATACCTCGTCTTTATGACGTTGATGATGGAGAAGTTATCGTTGACGGAGTTAACGTTAAGGATTATTCGCTTGTTAATTTGCGTGACGGAATCGGTATAGTTCTTCAAAAGAATCTTCTTTTTGCGGGCACTATTGCAGATAATCTTCGTTGGGGAGATATGAACGCTACCGATGAGGAAATGATAAAGATGTCAAAATTTGCGGCGGCGGATAAATTTGTTTCTACCTTTAAGGATAAGTATGATACCGAACTTGACAAGGGCGGAACAAACCTCTCGGGCGGACAAAAGCAAAGACTTTGCATTGCAAGAGCGCTTCTCAAAAAGCCGAAGATACTCATTCTTGACGACTCGACAAGCGCAGTTGATACTGCAACCGAGGCGCAGATAAGAGAGGCGTTTAAGACCGAAATCCCCGATTGCACGAAGATAATAATCGCTCAGCGTATAAGCTCGGTTAAGGATGCCGATACGATAATCGTTATGAACGACGGTAAAATAACCGGTATAGGCACTCACGAGGAGCTTCTTTCGAGCAACGCTGAATACGGTGAGATATACTATTCACAGATTGACAAGAAGGAGGCGTAAGAGCTATGGCAAGATCTTTAAATGAACTCAAAAAGCAATATAACAGCGTCTCACACGGTCAATCCTTAAGAGGCGGCGGCCCGGGTAACCGCCACGGACACAAGGCAAAGGGAAAGCCGAAAAACGTTGGAAAGACGATATCACGTCTTCTTTCTTACGTTGGAAAATATAAATTCAGACTTATATTGGTATTTCTTTGCATGGTAATGACTACGGTATTCTCGCTTTGCGCAGGATATTTGATAGTTCCTATTATAAACAGAATAACGCTTGCGATAAATCCGAGTGCCGAGCTTAATCCAAGCCCTATTGCCGATTTTGCCGACGGAATTATCGAGTCCTTGCTGTCAACTCCCTTTCTTCAGTCGATTACCGCAAATTTAGCCGCAGAAATCAGTGTTTATATCGTTGGAGCACTCATAATTCTCGGCAGTGTTTATTTTGTTTCCGCATTGGGAAGCTATCTTCAGGCACGTATTATGCTCTCGATCTCGCAGGGCTCGATACAAAGAATAAGAAACGATCTTTTTAACAAGCTTCAAGCGCTTCCCGTAAAATATTTTGATTCTCACCCCACGGGTGAAATAATGAGCCGTTTTACAAACGACGTTGATAATATCGACGTAATGCTTAATAACTCCTTGACGTCTATCGTCAGTGGTGTAGTCAGCCTTGTTGGTACCTTTATATTTATGATAACAACAAACGTTTGGCTCACGCTTATAACGGTTATCTTCGTTCCGCTTCTTATCTACGCCGCAGGTATAATCGGTAATAATTCCGCAAAGTATTTCGGCGAGCAGCAGGCGGCTCTCGGAGCAGTCAACGGATATATTGAGGAGACCATCAGCGGACAAAAGGTGGTTAAGGTGTTTAATCACGAGGACGAATGCGTTGACGAGATGGGACTTATCAACGAGGATCTTAGAACAAAGCAGGAGAAGGCGCAGTTCTGGGGCGGTGTAACCGGTCCCGTTATGCACAATATAAGTCTTATATCCTATGCCTTGACTCTTGGCGTGGGCGGCGTGCTTATTGTTCTTACAGGATTTACCCCGGGTGAGCTTACTGCGTTTGCAAACTATTCAAAGCAATTTGCAATGCCGATAAATCAGCTTTCAATGCAGGTTTCTACACTTTTTGCGGCTCTTGCAGGAGCAGAACGAGTATTTAACGTTATGGACGAGATACCCGAGGCGGCAGACCTTGAAAACGCATCCACCGAGCCCATCAAGGGCCACGTTGTTATGGAGAACGTAACCTTTGGATATAATCCCGAAAAGATAGTTCTTAAGAATATTTCGCTCTATGCAAAGCCCGGACAGAAGATAGCCTTTGTTGGTTCAACGGGAGCGGGAAAGACCACCGTTACCAATTTGCTTAACCGCTTTTATGATATTTCCGAGGGAACTATTACGATTGACGGCAGACCGATAAAGGAATATTCGCGCGAGTTTTTGCGCAAGAATATTGCAATGGTGCTCCAGGATACACACCTCTTTACGGGTACTGTTATGGAGAATATCCGCTATGGCAGACTCGACGCTACCGATGAAGAGGTTATTGCTGCCGCAAAAACCGCGAGCGCGCATAGCTTTATTATGCGACTTGAGAACGGATACGAAACCGTGCTTGAGGGCGACGGCGCAAATCTTTCGCAGGGTCAGCGACAGCTCTTAAATATTGCCAGAGCGGCACTTTCCAAGGCTCCGATACTTGTTCTCGACGAGGCGACGTCCTCTGTTGACACCCGTACCGAGCGTCATATCGAGCATGGTATGGATAGATTGATGAAGGATAGAACGACCTTTGTTATAGCTCATCGCTTGTCAACCGTTCGAAACTCGAATGCAATTATGGTTCTTGAGCAGGGTGAGATAATCGAGAGGGGAGATCATGATGATCTTCTTAAGATGCAGGGAAGATATTACGAGCTTTACACAGGTAAAAAAGAACTCGATTAAAAAATGGAACGTCATATTTGGCGAGAAGTATTCCAATCAATTTAATTTTGCTAATAAAAGAGGTTGTCTCAATTGAGACAACCTCTTTTGTTGTTTACTTGTTTAATTTTTCCAAATCGTTTTTGCGAATTTCAACACGTCTTACCTTACCGCTTATGGTCTTGGGAAGCTCGTCAACAAATTCAACGATTCTCGGATACTTATAAGGAGCGGTGTGCGTCTTAACGTACTCCTGAATTTCCTTCTTGAGCTCGTCGGTTCCGTTTGTACCCTTAACGAGAACAATGGTAGCCTTAACTATCTGACCGCGTACCTCATCGGGAACGGGGGTGATAGCGCATTCAAGAACGTAGGGAAGCTCCATAATAACGCTCTCGATCTCGAACGGACCGATGCGGTAGCCCGAGGATTTGATTACGTCGTCGATACGTCCAACGTACCAAAGGTATCCGTCCTCGTCCATGGTTGCTTGGTCTCCCGTGTGGTAGAAGCCGTCGTGCCATACGTCGGTCGTCTTTTCCTCGTCTAAATAGTAGCCTGTAAAGAGTCCGCAGGGAGCCTCGCCTTGCTTTGCGCGAATGCAGATCTCACCGGTATCACCCGTTTTGCACTCGTTTCCGTCGGGATCGAGAACAACAACGTCGTAGAGGGGGCTGGGTCTTCCCATAGAACCAATCTTGGGGGTAGAGCCTACAAAGTTTGCAATCGAAAGCGTGGTTTCGGTCTGACCGAAGCCTTCCATAATGGTAAGTCCCGTTGCCTTCTTGAACTGATTGAACACCTCGGGGTTGAGAGCCTCGCCCGCCGTGGTTGCATATTCGATAGATGACAAATCGTATTTTGAGAGATCTTCCTTGATGAAGAATCTATACATAGTGGGGGGAGCGCAGAAGGTTGTGATTCCGTACTTCTTGAACATCGGCAAGATATCCTCGGAGTGGAATCTGTCAAAGTCATAGGTGAATATACCTGCCTCGCAGAGCCACTGACCGTAGAGCTTACCCCAAAGAGCCTTACCCCAACCCGTATCCGAGATGGTGAAGTGCAATCCGTTGGGATTTACGTTATGCCAATGCTTTGCGGTGGGATAATGACCCAAAGCGTACTTGTAGGAGTGAGTTGCAATACGAGGATAGCCCGTTGTTCCCGAGGTGAAGAGCATAAGCATGGGATCATTACCGCATGGAGTATTCTCGGTGCGGAAGTAATGGGTGCTAAAGCGCTCCATTTCTACGTTGAAATCATTCCAGCCGTCCTTTTTGCCGCCAACCAAGATCTTAAGCATATCGGGGAAGTTTGCGGCAGCCTTTTCAGCCTCGTTTGAAACCTCGCCGTCGGCGGTACAAACGATAGCCTTTACCTTTGCCGCCTTGTATCTGTAATCAAAATCGTGCTCAACGAGCTGATTTGTTGCGGGAATAGCGATAGCGCCGAGCTTATGGAGTGCAAGCATGCAGAACCAGAACTGATAGTGGCGCTTCAATACGAGCATTACCGTATCGCCCTTCTTGATTCCAAGCGATTCAAAGTAGTTCGCCGTCTTTGCGGAATATTTCTTCATATCCTTAAAGGTGAACTTGCGGTCGCTCTTATCGTTGCCAACCCACATCATAGCAAGCTTATCGGGATCCTTATCTGCAATAGCGTCTACGCAATCGAATGCGAAGTTGAACTTGTCCTCATTCTTAAACTTGATTCCGTTGAATACGCCGTTTTCATCGTAGTAGGATTCAATAAAGTTATCGGCAACGGTCTTTGTGTCCGCCGTTTTTTCAACAGCCTTTGCGCTAACAAAGGGAGCCTCGGGATATTCCTCGCTTACAAGTCCGTCCTGAGGATTGAGAACCACTGCGTGGAACTCGCATCCACCCTCGCTCACGGCTATCATTCCGTGGGGGATAAGGCTGTTATAGAATATAGAATCGCCCTCGTGAAGAACGTCTAC
This sequence comes from Eubacteriales bacterium, assembly GCA_045614065.1. GTDB lineage: Bacteria > Bacillota > Clostridia > Oscillospirales > CAG-272 > HGM12713. The sequence goes on from JAZLCC010000199.1 coordinate 5,173, forward strand.
GTGGTTTCCAACCTGTACCTTAAGCGAGCCCTTAACTATAACGTCAAACTCCTGACCGTTGTGAGAGTTGAGCTTCATAGGAGCGTTCTGCTCCTCGGGAATGTAGGGGAATTTTACCAAAAACGGCTCTGCGAGCTTTTCCTTGAACTTAGGTGCAAGGTTATTGTACTCAACGCCGTGCTGCTTTAAAATTTTAAGTCCCTCGCCTTTTCTTGTAATTGCAAAGGATGTAAGTGTAGAGCTTCTTCCCTCAAGAAGGTCAACGACCTCAACGCCGCACGCCTTGGCGCACTTGTAAATGAAGGTAAAGCTAAAGTCGGTCTCACCCTTTTCAAGAAGGGTATAGTCCTCAACAGATACGCCCGTGAGCTTTGCAAGCTCTTCGATGGTGTATCCTTTTGCTTCGCGCAAGTCTTTGATTCTGCCTGCGACTTCTTTCAAACTGTAATCCATTGTGTTGTCTCCTTTCATTCTTGACGGTTTTGTAAATGGTTACTATTTGAATAAAACAAAAAACTCGTCTCAAAGTTTTGCTTTGAGACGAGTTAATAACCCGCGGTACCACTCAAATTGCAGAATTTTTTAAATTCTGCCACTTTACGGACTCAATCAAGTCCTTTGCTTTTACGCAGCAATACGGAAGGAGTCTACTCAGCAAAAATATGCCGTTCGGTCCTTCGACTCAGAAGCGATAGATCATTGGAATGTACTGTTATTGTCTCGCACCATCCGACAACTCTCTGCAAGCATTACGCTCCGACCCTCTTCATCACAGTCGTTCTTTGTGATATTCAAATTTACAAACTGATTATAGCACTGAAAGCATAGTTTGTCAATACTTTTTTCAAAAAAATTATATATACTACATTGTATATAAGATTTATCAATTGCGCTCCTCGAAGCTCATAACGCCTATTTCGGATTTGAGATCTCTTGACATAAGCGATTGTATAACTGTTGGAATGTCTGCTCCGTCGGATACGATAGAGTCTATGGCCTCGATTATTGGCAATTGAACATCATATTTTCTCGCAAGGCCTATTGCCGCAGGAAGTGCGTTAAGACCCTCAACTACCATTCCTATCTGCGATATAGCTTCCTTTACCGGAACGCCCTTGCCTATCAAAATTCCGCAACGGAAATTTCTGCTGTGCATACTTGTTGCCGTAACGATAAGGTCGCCTATTCCCGCAAGTCCGCCAAAGGTCTGCTCTCTGCATCCCATTGCCGCACCGAGTCGGGATATCTCGGCAATTCCTCTTGTTATGATAGCCGCCTTAGCGTTATCACCGCATCCGATACCCATAGCAACTCCGCAAGCCAAGGCTATAATGTTTTTTGTTGCGCCACAGAGCTCAACTCCGAGAATATCGTCGTTTGTATATACTCGCATACAGCTTGTGTTAAACACCGCTTGAACGTATTCTGCCGCTTGAATATCCTTGCTTGCCGAAACTATTGTTGTCGGAAGGTCTTTTATTACCTCTTCTGCGTGGGTGGGGCCTGAAAGCGCAACTATTTTGATGCTTGGAATATTTATTTCCTCTGCGATTATATCGGTCATAGTAAGAAGCGTTTTTTCCTCGAAACCCTTTGCCACGTCAACTATTATCTGCTCCTCGCTTATGTAGGGCGCCGCCTGTCTTGCGGTTGCTCTTACAAAGGGAGAGGGAACCGCAAACAGCAAAAGCTCCTTGTTAAGGCAAGCGTTTTCTATATTTTTCGTATATTCAATCTCTTCGGGAAGCTCTATTTCGGGGATATTTGGGTGCTTTCTTGTTGAGGATAGAATATCTATCTCCTCTTTTATAGCAGACCAAACCGTTACGCTGTGTCCTGCGTTGCAAAGAAGTCTTGCCAACGCAATACCCCAAGTGCCTGAGCCCAATATTCCAATGCTGATTTTATCTGACATAAAAAAATCTCCGTTTTCCAATCTTCAATTTTTCGCTGAGATATCTCTAAAATTTTAATCGATATTGCATTTTACGATAGCCTCGGTTACGTTTACGAGGACAAGCTCGCCGTTTTGATTGTAAGCCTCTATCGTTATTTCAACCAAGCCGTTTTTTTCGTTTCTTTTAACGAGATTTGTAATTGTTGCGTTGCCGCTTAAGGTGTCGTCGGCAAATACCGGCTTTAGCCATTCTATTTTTGTGGATTTTCCTGCAAGGAGAGCGTCGCCGAAAAAGCTGACCTTAAGATATTTAGCCCATACCGACATAAAGGACATTACGCCCGGCGCGATC
>JAZLCC010000200.1:0-4899 GCA_045614065.1 Eubacteriales bacterium
ACTCCTTTTGGGTTTTAGTGTGGGGTTTTATTGTGTTTTTGTGGGGGAAGGGAAACTTTTTGGAAAAAGTTTCCCTTCCCCCACACCCCCATCCTTTTTAAAACTGAACTGGGGGGATTTTTTTAATTTAAAATTAAAAATTGTTTTTTGCTGTTACGGTATTTACCGTAGGGCGTACGGCTTGCTCCCGCCGTTTTTTTGCGATACGCTAACGTTTTTCGTGTCATCCGGTAGGGGCGAACTGTGTTTGCCTGCGGGAGCACCAAGGCGCTCCCCTACAGATTGGAATGTTAATTGTTAAAAATATCAAATTTTATTGTTTTTCGGACAGTCGAGGACGCCTGTCCCTACAATTAAAGGGGTGTGTGCGCATAGGTCGAACGCACAATGTGCGCTAAAAACCTTTCAGTATGAAAGTTTTTGGCGCTACCTTTTTTTCAAAAAAGGTAGCAAAAACTAAAACAATAACTCATTCCTCGTCGCGGTAGCCGAAATTGCTTACGGTTCTTGCGCTTTCACGCCAATTTTCTTTAACCTTGACCCACAAATTGAGGTAGACCTTAGTGCCGAAGAGCTTTTCGAGGTCCTCACGTGCGTAGGTGCCGATAAGCTTCAAAGCGGCTCCGTTTTTACCAACGATAATTCCCTTGTGCGATGCTTTTTCGCAGAAGATTTCCGCACGAATGCGAATGAGGGTATTCTCGTCCTTAAATTCCTCGATAACAACGGCGGTTCCGTGGGGGATTTCCTTATTGAGGGTACGGAGTATCTTCTCGCGAATGATCTCCGCAACTATCTGGCGCTCGGGCTGATCGGTTATCATATCATCGGGGAAGAACCATTCCGACTCGTTAAGGAATTTTGAGCATTCAGCCATAAGCTCGTCAACGTTCTTGTTTTTCTTTGCGCAAATCGGAACAAAAGCTTCAAAGCTGTGCTTCTCTGCGTATTTTGAAATGGTTTGAGCAAGAACCTCACGGTCGCACGTGTCTATCTTATTAAGTGCAAGAATTGCGGGGATCCCGCTCTTCTTTAAGTATGCTATAACGTTTTCCTCAACCTGACTTACGTCCTTGGTTACGTCAACAACGAGCACCACAGCATCGGCGTCCTTCATTGAGGTATCTGCCGCCTTGACCATATATTCGCCAAGTGAATTCTTGGGGGAGTGTATACCGGGAGTATCGAGAAAAACGTACTGATCGTCGTTTGACGTGTAAATACCCGTAATTCTGTTTCTCGTGGTCTGGGGCTTGCTTGAAACAATTGCTACCTTCTCGCCGAGAATGGCGTTGAGGAGCGTTGATTTTCCTACGTTGGGTCTGCCTACTATTGCTATAAATGCCGTTCTTTTCATTTTTCTTTCCATCCTTATTTTACTTTACGTCAAGTCCCATAATTTTGAGAACTTCGCTTTGTCTGTTTCTCATATCGAGCTCTTCTTCCTCGCTGTTTACGTGGTCGTATCCGAGGAGATGGAGCGTTGAGTGCACTGTTAAAAACGCAACCTCACGCTCAAAGCTGTGTCCAAACTCGTCTGCTTGCTCCTTTGCTCGCTCAAGCGATATAACTATGTCGCCAAGACTGCCCTTGGGGTCGTCTGCAAGCGGAAGATCCGAGCCCTCGTAGTCGTTCAAGGGGAATGAAAGCACGTCAGTCGGCTTGTCTATTCCTCTGAAATCGTTGTTTATCTTTTGTATTCTCTCATTGTCGGTAAACGTTACCGATATTTCCGCATTGTTCCTGTATCCCTCGTATTCAAGCGTCGCTTCTATCGCCCTGCGTACAAGTATCTTCTGCGTGTAGCTTATATCGAATTTCTCTTGGTCGTTTAAAAAATATATCATTAATTTAGCCTTCATATTTTTTCTCCTTTTTGCAGTTTGGCAAATAATTATTTATTGCGAGGCTTTTTTGGGTCGGGCTTTTGCTCGGCGAGCTTTTTCTCATATTTATCGTAGGCGAGAATTATTTTAGCGACGAGCTTATGACGAACAACGTCGCGCTCGGAGAATGCATGAATACCGATATCGTCTATTTCCGAGAGGATCTTAACGGCGGTAGCGAGACCGCTTTTTTGACCGTACGGAAGGTCGGTTTGCGTAAGGTCGCCCGTGATAACGGCTTTGGAATTAAAGCCAAGGCGAGTTAAAAACATTTTCATCTGCTCGGGAGTTGCGTTTTGAGCCTCGTCGAGAATTATAAAGCTATCGTCAAGCGTACGACCGCGCATATATGCAAGCGGAGCTATTTCGATAGTGCCTTTTTCGAGCAATCGAGTATAGTTTTCTGCCCCCATCATCTCAAAAAGGGCATCATAGAGAGGGCGAAGATAGGGATCGATCTTGCTTTGAAGATCGCCAGGGAGAAAGCCGAGCTTTTCGCCTGCCTCGATAGCGGGGCGGGTGAGAATTATACGGCTAACCTTTTTTTGGCGGAGAGCGCGTACAGCCATTGCCACGGCAAGAAAGGTTTTACCCGTTCCCGCAGGGCCGATTCCAAAATTAACCGTGTTCTTCGATATCATTTCAACGTAGCGCTTTTGACCCACGGTTTTAGGCTTTATAGGCTTTCCGCTTGTGGTAATACAGATGCACTCTCCGTCAAGATCGTAAAGCTCCTCGTCGTTTCCGTCCTGAACCATAGATATCACGTAGCCAACCTGCTGTTCGGTGAGAACCTCGTTTGACCTTGCAAGGCGCTTGAGCGATTCAAGGGCTCTTATTGCGGAGTTTACCGAGTCTATGCTCTCACCGCTAACGGCAATTGCGTCGCCCTCGTCGGTGCTCTTGTTTCTTATATTCACGCCGAAGGCAGATTCGAGCATCTTGACGTTTATGTCAAAGCTTCCGAAAAGCCGTGCCGTAAGCTCTGCGTTTTCTATTTTTATCGTTCTTGTTTCTTTTTCCATCTTTTGTCCTTTTGTGTTTGGTTTTTGGTGTTTTTTCGAATCTCTCTTTCAAAGACCGAAACGGGGAAAATAATTGATTTACATAGTGCGTTGTAGCACAAAAACATCAATTCTTGTTTTTTGAGTGCTTCGTGAGCCACCGCTACAATTAATGGGTTTTGTACCCTTTACCGTCGAGCAAAAATGCTTGCAAAAGCTTTTCTTTAGAAGCAAGAATACGTCAGATCACATAAGTGGGCGAGATTCGGAAATATTTGAAATGCATTTTAAATTGCAGATCAAGGTCAAGGAGTCATCGCCTTCGATGAACGATATGCTTTTTGATAGAATCTCGGAGTCCCTTAACTCATTGTTTATTCTTTGATTGAGAGAGTTAAGAGCAATAGAATGCATATCGTTTTTTGTGCGTGAAAGCTCGATTTCCTCGTACTCGACGTATTTTAAGGTTTTGACGGCTATGGGGAGCTTTTTGCCGTAAAGGTACAAATTTTCTATTACCTCTATTTTATCACAAGTTACCTCTGAATTTCTACTGTTTGAGAAAAATTTTATCTCGTTTTTGAAAAAAATTAAGGATTTTTCGCTTTTTATTTGATTTTTAGTTACCTTTTTAATATATTTTTGCGGAATTTTTATTTCGATTGTTTCCTCGACCTCGGCAAAGACCTCGCCCGAGGCCTTGAGCAGACGGAGAGGATTGCCGTCTCCGCCCTCGATTCCCGATATCAAAAGCTGTCCCTTGCATACGGCGTCGCCGATTTTTACCGCCGTATGACCGTTTATCTCACCGAAGCCTACGATAACGCCCTCTTTGCTTGCAACAACGTTTGAGTAGAGGCAGTCGTCATCGTCGCTCGGTGGCGCAAATTCAAGCTCTCGTATTTCAACGTTTGCCACGTTCTCGGAGAGGTTTACGCTGACCCAAGAAATTTCATCGGAGAGAATGAGTATTTTGTTTTCGAGCACGTCGCAATCGATATCTCGGATCCTTGTTCCCACCGAAAGACCGCACTCGGCAAATATTTTTTCGAGCTCCTTTTCGCTCACGCTTGATGCGCCGTCAATTCGAATATCCCATACAAGCCCCGAGGAATAAGCAAGCAGTATAATTGCAATTATCGCCCCCACGGCAAGACCTATGCGTTTTCTTAGTCGGAGTAATAGCGCAAGCGCACCTCTTTTTTCTCGCTCGGAAAGCTCTATTCCGTTTTCTCTTGCGATAGTTAATATATTTTTGGCTTGAAAAAACGAGACTCTAAGGCTTGCCTTGTCATCGTAAAGCTCGATTTTTTTATATGCTATTGCATTTTCGTTGCATAGATTTATTATTTTTTCAATATCCTTTTTGTCGGCTTCAAGCACCGTTGCGCCAAGATAAAACGGAAGATTCATTTTTTGTCTCCCTCGCCCTCGTCTTTATTTAAAAACGATACCTCGTCTATGCATCCCTCAACGCCTACCGCTCCGAGGTTATAGTATGCACAGGAAAGCTCGCTACCCGTTACCGTTATTACCTCTTTTGTGTGCGGTAATGCTATTTTTATTCTATCCCTTGTGTATAGTAATATCTTTCCGCCGTCCCTTATCTTTAGCAGACTCTTTCCGTGTATCTCTATCATTGGCGTTTTTGATACCGATTCGGGCGGAACGTCTATTATTCTGCATATTCTCTCTATTATCGGAGCTTTCTTCTTTTTCATATTTTCTCCTTTTTGGGTTGTTGGTTTTTTTGTGGGGACACCCCCTTTTCAAAGAACTGAACGGGGGATATATAAAAATTACATTGTGCGTTCGGCGTGAAAACATCAAATTTTATTGCTTTTTACCCCTCTCAGTCAGCTTCGCTGACAGCTCTCCCAAAGGGCGAGCCTAAAAATGCATCACCTCTTGCCGTGGCGGTGGAAAGTAACCAGAGCCTCCCTCTCGGAGGGAGCCTATCGAGTTTGTGCGAACATTGTGCTTATAATCGTCGAGTGAAAAAGTGGCAT
>JAZLCC010000201.1:0-7555 GCA_045614065.1 Eubacteriales bacterium
GAGAAGTATAACCACGTCTTCGGGAGCAGGACATTCTCGACGTACGTTTTCAGCGGGAGCCGCAGCTATAACCGCACCTATTTCCATACGCTTTGCAGCATATCCGTCGTGATAAATTTCATCAACAATACCGGTAGCAAGACCGATCTGGTTACCGTAGGAGGAATAACCTGCCGCCGCGGTCTGAACGATCTTTCTCTGCGGAAGCTTTCCTGCCATAGTCTCGGAAATAGGCTTTCTTGGGGCGGCAGCACCCGTTACACGCATTGCGCTGTAAACGTAGGAGCGTCCCGAAAGCGGGTCTCTTATTGCGCCGCCAATACAGGTTGCCGCACCACCAAAGGGCTCTATCTCGGTAGGATGGTTGTGTGTTTCGTTCTTAAAGAGAAGCAACCAATCCTCCTCTTCGCCGTTAACGTTAACCTTTATCTTAACGGTACAAGCGTTTATCTCTTCGGATTCGTCAAGCTTATCCAAGAGTCCTTTTCTCTTAAGATACTTTGCGGCGATAGTTCCTATATCCATAAGGTTTATAGGCTTCGTTCTGCCAAGCTCTTCTCTTACCTTTAAATATTCCCGATAAGTAGCCTCTATCTCTGCATCCTCAAACTTAACTCCGTCAACAGTTGTTAAGAATGTAGTATGACGACAGTGATCCGACCAATACGTATCTATCATTCGAATTTCGGTGATAGTGGGATTACGCTTCTCGCTCTTAAAATAATCACGGCAGAAGCGAATATCATCAAGGTCCATAGCAAGACCAAGCTCGCCCATAAGCGAAGCAAGACCGCTATCGTCAAGATCGATAAAACCGTCAAGTGTTGCAACGGACGTAGGAATTTCATACTCGGCAACAAGAGTTTTCACCTCGTCAAGCGAAGCCTCACGGCTCTCAACGGGGTTGATAACGTATTTCTTGATGGCAGAAAGCTCCTCTGCGCTGATATCCCCGTAAAGGCGGTAAACCTTTGCAGTGCGAACCAAGGGACGATCCTTTTGCGAAATAAGCTGAATACACTGTGCCGCAGAATCGGCTCTCTGATCGAACTGACCGGGAAGATATTCAACCGCAAAAACGATAGAACCATCATCCTCAAGAGAATAGGTTACGTTATCGAGCTGAGGTTCGGAAAATACCGTATTAACCGAATAATCAAAAAGCTCCTTTTCAATATTCTCAACGTCATATCTGTTGTAGAGTCTTACCCCGCTCAACGTGCTTATGCCGAGCATTTCGGTAAGCTCGCGGAAAAGACTTACCGCCTCGTTGGCAAGTCCTTCCTTTTTTTCTACGTATATTCTGTAAACCATAATGCCTCCGATTATTTTTGATTAAATACGAGCATTGCTCTTTGTCCTATATCCTTGCGGTAATAAGCATTTTCAAAATGAACCCTGCTTACGTTGGCATAGGATGCGTCGATTGCCTCTTTAAGCGTATCACCCGTAGCAACCACGCCGAGAACTCTTCCGCCTGAGGTGAGGAGCTTTTCTCCATCAAGCTTAGCACCTGCGATATATACCTCGCCGTCTATATCGGAATCTCTCGTAATCTCATATCCACCGCTGTATTTACCCGGATATCCCTCAGATGCAATAATAACACAGCAAGCCGATCTATTCATAAAGCGAACCTCGGTATTTGCCAACGTGCCGTTTGTGCAAGCCATCATAATCTCAAGAAGATCACCTTCAAGCAAAGGAAGCACAACTTGGGTTTCGGGGTCGCCGAAGCGGCAATTGTACTCTATAACCTTAGGTCCGTTTTCGGTGAGCATAAGTCCAAAGTAAAGACATCCCTTAAAGGTTCTGCCCTCCTCGTTCATTGCTTCTATCGTTGGCAAGAAGATCTCCTTCATGCAACGATCGGCAATATCCTCGGTGTAATACGGATTGGGAGCAATAGTTCCCATACCACCCGTATTCAATCCGTTATCTCCGTCAAGAGCACGCTTATGATCCATTGAGGATATCATAGGAACAACGGTTTTTCCATCGGTAAAGGAAAGCACCGATACCTCGGGACCCGTAAGAAATTCCTCGATAACGATCTTACTTCCGCTATCGCCGAAAACCTTATCCTCCATCATAGATTTAACCGCATCTACAGCCTCGTCGCGAGTCATTGCAATAACAACTCCCTTACCAAGTGCAAGACCGTCTGCCTTTATAACGGTAGGAATGGGTGCGCTCTTAAGATATTCAAGAGCCGCATCCTTATCGGTAAACACCTCGTAGGTTGCCGTGGGAATACCGTATTTCTTCATAAGATTTTTTGAGAATATCTTACTACCCTCAATTATAGCCGCATTAGCCTTTGGTCCAAAGCAAGGAATTTGCACCGCATTAAGCGCATCAACCGCACCAAGCACCAACGGATCATCAGGGGCTACTATTGCATAATCAATCTTATTTTCAAGCGCAAAATCAACTATTTTGTCAATCTCCTTTGCGCCTATTGCCACGCACTCGGCATCCTCTGCGATTCCTCCGTTACCCGGAAGAGCGTATATCTTTTCTGCAAGTGCGCTTTCTTTTATCTTTTTTATGATGGCGTGTTCTCTGCCGCCGCCACCAACAACCATTATTTTCATATTTAAATTACCCCAACGATATTAGTGATGGAAAAGACGCATACCGGTAAAGCACATTGCAATACCGTACTTGTTGCAAGCGTCTATAACAACGTCATCTCTTATAGAACCACCCGGCTCTGCAATATAAGAAACACCGCTTCTATATGCTCTATCAATATTATCGCTGAACGGGAAGAATGCATCACTACCAACCGATACACCGCTAATAGTTGCAAGATAAGCCTTCTTCTCCTCCGCGGTGAGAGGCTCAGGCTGCTCGGTAAAATACTTTTGCCAATTGCCGTCTGCCAAAACGTCCTCGCTCTGATCGGAAATATATACGTCTATCGTATTATCTCTATCAGGGCGTCCGAGGGTAGGAAGGAACGGAAGATTCAAGACCTTATCGTGCTGGCGGAGATGCCAAATGTCTGCCTTATTACCCGCAAGTCTTGTGCAATGGATTCTTGACTGCTGACCTGCGCCAACACCTATCGCCTGACCGTCGGTAACGTAGCATACCGAATTTGACTGAGTGTATTTAAGAGTGATAAGAGCTATCATAAGATCACGAACCGCCTCTGCGGGAAGCTCCTTTTTATCGGTAACAACGTTTGCGAGAAGCTCGGGATTAATTTCAAAATTATTTCTTCCCTGCTCAAAGGTAATAGCGTATACCTGCTTGCGCTCGATGGGATCGGGAACAAAATCGGGGTCTACCTTAACGATATTATAATTACCGTTTCTCTTTGAAGAAAGAATTGCAAAAGCCTCGTCAGTATAACCGGGTGCTATGATTCCATCGGAAACCTCACGCTTAATAAGCTTTGCCGTGGTTGCATCGCATACGTCGCTGAGTGCTATCCAGTCGCCAAAGGATGACATTCTGTCGGTTCCTCTTGCTCTTGCATAAGCGCAAGCCAAGGGAGACTCGTCAAGGCCCTCTATATCCACAACAAAGCAAGCCTTTTTAAGCTTTTCGGAAAGAGGAAGTCCTACTGCCGCCGAGGTGGGGCTAACGTGCTTGAAGGATGTTGCACAAGGCATACCCGTTGCCACCTTAAGCTCCTTTACGAGCTGCCAGCTGTTAAATGCATCAAGAAAATTTATGTAACCCGGACGACCGCAAAGAATCTCTATCGGAAGCTCGCTTCCGTCGTGCATATAAATTTTTGCAGGCTTCTGATTGGGGTTACAACCATATTTAAGTTCAAATTCTTTCATTCTTATCACCTCAGCAATTTTTATTTACAATAATTTCGGAAACCTTTGAATCGGTTAAAGAAACCGTACGGATAAGCAAGGAAACCTTATTATCCGCATTAAGATTGCTCCACACGAGCTCTGCAAGCTCCTCAGCCGTATTAGGAAGAGTTACGACCTCGGGCTCACCGTAAAAGGAAGGAATAGGATTGCCGTCGCACTCATAGGTGTGAATGAAATGACCTATACCGTTGCGGGGCGTGTATCTATAAAAGTAGCGGTTGCAAACCTCAGGGTTACCGTCTGCGCTTTTAAGGATAGAGAGCGAATAATTAAAATCGTTTTCACCGTAATAAACTATACCCGAAATTCTTGGGGTGTAATTTGGATGGTCGGGCTCAAACTCACGCGTCATAAGCGCATCCTCAAAGGTCTTACCCTCTGCCAATGCGTTAAATATCGTATCGGTCTGATCACCGTTTGTTACTATATCAATCTTCTCTCTTTCAAGAAAAGGATTGTAGATAATAAGGCTCGGATCCTCAAGCTTTGACTCATCAAACGCCTTAGTTCTCATTCCGCCCTCAAATCTTTCAAATACTCGATTACGGCTATTTTCGCTGCGTCCCATAATAAAGTACGCAATCATCGCCTTTGTTCCGTCCTCGCTTTTTCCTATTATAATTCCTCTTCCGGGATAGGAATTGGTTGAAAGAAGATCCTTTATAAGATTAGTTCCTTTTACGCTCATTTTTTTGCCTTCCTTAAATATAATTTGTAAAATTTATTTTTGCTTGGAAATCTCTTTTGAAACAAGCTCTACCGCCTTGGGTAGTATCTTCCACTCGGCTTGCTCCATAACTCTGCGTTGGAGAATTTCGGGTGTATCGTTCGGTTTTATAGCCACGCTCTTTTGAAGAATTATTTTTCCGCCGTCGGGAATTTCATTTACAAAATGAACGGTAGCTCCCGTAACCTTTACGCCGTATTCAAGTGCCGCCTCGTGAACGCGCAAGCCGTAAAATCCTTTTCCGCAAAACGATGGAATCAAGGACGGATGCACGTTGATTATGCGCTCGGGGTAATCCCTTGTAAAGCTCTCGCTTAGAATATTCATAAATCCTGCAAGAACTATAAGCTCGATTCCGTTATCGGTAAGAAGCCTCTTGATTCTGCGTTCAAACTCCTCTTGCGAGCCGCACTCCTTCTTAGAGATAACCGCCGTTGGAATATCGGCGCGAGCCGCACGCTCCAATGCATAGGCATTCGAGTTGCTTGAAATAACGAGCTCGATTTTTCCCGACTTGATGATACCACTGTTATAAGCATCTATCAAGGCTTGAAGATTCGTGCCGCCACCCGAAACAAAAACTGCAATTTTAACGTCTTTTTTATTCGCCATACGCCCTCACGATCAGCAAAGGATAACGCCGCTATCCGATTTTACTATTTCGCCGAGCAAATATGCGTCCTCCCCGTTTGCCTTAAGAACAGATATTGCCTTATCGGCATCGTTCTTATCAACAACGATGGACATACCAACACCCATATTGAATGTGTTAAACATATCGCGATTATCAATGTTTCCTGTTTTTTCAATGAGCTCGAATATAGGAAGAACCTTAACTGCGCTCTTCTCTATCTTTGCGGAAAATCCCTCAGGAATGCTTCTCGGAATATTCTCATAGAATCCGCCGCCCGTAATGTGCGAAACCGCCTTGACGGTAACGTTATCGAAAAGTTCAAGCATAGGCTTTACGTATATTTTTGTAGGAGTAAGAAGAGTTTCGCCGATGGATTTCCCGTTAAGAAAATCGCAGGGCTTTGTTATATCGTTGTTTTCAATATCGAAAACCTTACGAACAAGTGAGAAGCCGTTTGAATGAACACCGCTTGAAGGAAGCGCTATAATAACGTCTCCCTCCTTCATAGTCTTGTTGTTAAGTATCTTAGACTTATCAACAACACCCGTGGAGTAGCCTGCAAGATCGTACTCATCAACGGGATAGAAGCCGGGCATTTCTGCCGTTTCTCCGCCGATAAGCGCACATCCTGCCTGAACGCATCCCTCTGCAACACCTGAAACGATTGCCGCTATTCTCTCGGGAACGTTCTTTCCGCAAGCGATATAATCAAGGAATATAAGGGGCTTTGCGCCACAGCAGATAATATCGTTTACGCACATTGCAACACAGTCGATACCAACGGTATCATGCTTGTCCATAACAAAAGCTATCTTAAGCTTAGTTCCAACGCCGTCTGTGCCGCTAACAAGAACGGGACGGGTGATGCCCGTCATATCAAGCTCGAAAAGTCCGCCGAAGCCTCCGATATCGGAAACAACGCCACTCGTTTGGGTACGTGCGATATGAGCCTTCATAAGCTCTACTGCTTTATAGCCTGCGGTAATATCAACGCCTGCTGCCTTGTAACTCTCACTGTAACTCTTCATCTTAATCTCTCCTATAATTATTTAATTGTTTTCTGAAATTTTCTTATCGTATTTTCTGCTCTTATCAAGCGACGTCGGCTTTTTCGTGGGATATATTCCGTCAAAGCACGCCGTGCAAAATCCGCAATCGTTTCCGTTTGCTATCTTTTTAATTCCGTCGATGCTCAAATATCCCAGGGAATCAACGCCGATGATCTTTGCAATTTCCTCAGTTGAATGATGCGCCGCAATAAGATTATCGGTATTCGAAGCATCGGTTCCGTAATAGCAAGGATTTAAGAAAGGCGGCGAGGATATTCTCATATGCACCTCGGTAGCTCCCGCTTCTCTTACAAGATTGACGATTCTTGCGCTTGTTGTTCCTCTTACTATAGAGTCGTCAATCATAATAACTCTTTTACCCTTAAGTGTGTCGGATATTGGGTTAAGCTTTATTCTTACCTTATCCTCTCTTGTCTTTTGACTCGGAGCTATAAAGGTTCTTGCTATGTATTTATTTTTAAGGAATCCTATACCGTAAGGTATTCCCGACTCTCTCGAATAACCGAGCGCCGCATCAAGTCCAGAATCGGGTACACCGATTACAACGTCCGCCTCAACGGGATGCTCCTGTGCCAAAATTCTGCCCGCATTGATTCTTGCCGCGTGAACCGAAGCACCGTCAACAACAGAATCGGGTCTTGCAAAATAAACGTATTCGAATACGCACAGCGAGCGCTTCTCTTTGCCGCAGAGGTCCTTGAAGCTTCGACTGCTCTTTCTATCGAACACCATAACCTCGCCGGGCTCGATATCACGTATAAGCTTTGCTCCCGCCGCATTAAGCGCACAGCTCTCGGATGCAACGATTATGCTTCCGTCATCACGAGCGCCGTAGCAAAGAGGCTTAAATCCTCTCGGGTCTCTTGCGGCAATTATTTTTTGCGGAGACATTACCACAAAGGAATATGCACCCTCGATTCTCGGCAACGCCTTGCAAACCGCCTCCTCTATCGAGCTTGAGCGTATTCTCTCCTCGATTATAAGGTGGAGCAAAAGCTCGGCATCGCTGTTTGTGTGGAATATCGAGCCCTTAAGTTCAAACTCCTGGCGAAGCTCAAACGCATTAACAAGACATGCATTTGAGGCTATGGCAAGTCTTCCCTTTGTGTGGTCAACAACTATAGGCTGTGCGTGATCTCTGTTTACACTTCCTGAAGCGTAAAGAACCTGACCTATCGCCATATTTCCATATCCGAGTCGATCAAGTGTCGAATGTGAGAAAACATCGTTAACTATTCCAACGTCCTTATGCGTTGAGAAGAGTCCGTCATCGTTAACG
>JAZLCC010000202.1:0-3503 GCA_045614065.1 Eubacteriales bacterium
CTACGGAGTTAATCTAACACGCCTTGCAACACTTCGCACGGGCACGCTTATGCGTGTGGGCAGAGTTATAGTTCCTATCGTAAAGGCCATTTATGATAGAGATATGGCGATACTCAATTTTGTTCCCGAAAAATATTATTCGATAGCAAGTAAGGAAGAAACTAACGGAGAGGTGGTTGAGCTTCAAAGCAAGCTCAAATTCAGCGCAAACGAGCATGCGAGGGCGCTCGATGCTTGCAAGCTTTACAATTCAAGCGAAGCTGTTGTTACAGCGGTAAAGCGCAAAAAGGATACTATTTCGCCAAGCAAGCTCTATTCACTCTCAAAGCTTCAAAACGTGCTTGGTAAGAAATATAAAATATCGATGACCGAGAGCCTTGCGATAGTTCAAAAGCTTTATGAGGAGGGATATCTCACATATCCCCGTACTAACTCAGAGTATCTTGCCACGGCAGAAAAGGACAAGGTTAAAAAGATACTTGATAATTGCGCAAAGCTCGGATATCCCGTTAAGTTTAAGGATAAAAAGACTATATTTGACGATAGCAAAATAGAATCTCACTCGGCAATAACACCTACCTATAAGATTCCCGATAAATCAAAGCTTACCGAAGATGAAATGAAGGTTTATTCAACCGTATTTCGCAGATTTATTGCGGTATTTTGCGCAGAGGATTGTCTTGCTGAGCGAGTTGAAATAACCGTTGACGTTGGCGGACACGAGAGCTTTACGCTCAAAGGTCTTTCCATAATCGAAAAGGGTTGGATGAAATATGATGATGCCACTCAAAAGGATAAGCTTTTGCCAAATCTCAAAAAGGGTGATAAGGTTAATATAGATTTCAAGCCTAACGAAAAGGAAACCTCTCCGCCAAAGCATTATACAATAGAAACCTTGAATAACTATTTGAAAAATCCTTTTAGAGAAGAAAAGAATGCTATTGAGGATACTGTTGGAGCTGACGATGCCGAGGAGTACCGCGCTATGTTTGAGGGCGTGGAGCTCGGGACCGAGGCTACTCGCTGGGGTATAATTGAAAATGCGAGAAAAAGCGGATATATTCAGCTCAAAAAAGACGTGTATACAATTTTGCCTGACGGTATATATTTAATTGAGAGCTTGTCAAGAATGAATATATGTATGGACAAGTTTAAGACGTCTGAGATGGGAAAGGCGCTAAAATCGGTGTTTCGCGGTGAAATGAGCATTGACGATAGCGTAAGCATGGCTCGTGATGAGATAAGCAGATATTTTGCTCCGCAAATAGATATCCCTCTCGAGGAGGATACCGATATGGGATTTTTCGGCGATTACGTCGGCAAATGCCCGTTGTGTCAAAACGAAGTTAAACGAGGTAAGTTTGGCTACGGATGTATGGGATACAAAGAGGGATGCACCTTTAGGGTCGGTTCCTTTATATGCGGTAGAGTAATATCAAAACGCAACGTATCTCTTATGCTTGAGAGTGGTAGGACTTCGCTAATACGAGGCTTTGTTTCCAAAAAAAGCGGAAAGAGCTTTGACGCTTATTTGAAGCTTGAGGAAGGAAAGGCTGTTTTTGAGTTTAATTGATTGCCTTAACTATATAAAAATAAAAGGAGAATATTATGCAAAAAAGATTGGTTAGAATTATTGTGGCAATAGTGCTCACGTTAATATTTGCCGCAGTAATGTTTTATGTAACGCTTCCCGCAATAAATCTCCAAAGCGATGCGTTTTGGATGTTCTTGTTCTATTGCTTGACGTTTTATGCTGTAGCACAGCTTGTGCTTGAGCTTTTTAATTATAAAAAGAAAAATAAGACTGTAAAGATTTTAGAGCAAAAGCCTAAGGTAACAAAGGGAGCGCTTGTAATTATTTGCATTACGCTTGTGCCTATGTTGGTATTGGTTGTCGGAACCTTCATTTCTTCAACCTTTTTCAACGCTAATGCTTACGCAAACCTAATAGAGGTTCCCGAGGCAAATTTTGCCGATGATATGCCTGAGACCGAGGTTGTAAACAATATAGCTCTTATGGATACCGATACCGCTATAAAGATGGGTAACAGAACCCTCGGCGCACTTTCCGACGTTGTGTCGCAGTATGAGATCAGCGAAAATTATAAGCAGATAAACTATAATAAAGCTCCTCAAAAGGTATCCACACTTGAATATGCAGACTTTTTTAAGTGGCTCTCAAACAGAGAGGCGGGAATTCCTGGCTACGTAATGGTAGATCCCGTTAACGTTACCGATGCAAATTATATAAAGCTCGAAAAGCCCATAAAGTATTCCGACAGTGGATATTTTGGAGACGATCTTACAAGAAAGCTTCGTTTCTCTTATCCTACAAAAATATTCGGTAATTGCTCATTTGAGGTAGACGATAACGGCAATCCTTATTACATCGTTGCTTGTATGCAACCGAGAATTGCAATGTTCGGCGCATATGACGTGAACGAGGTAATTATATTTGATCCCGTTAGCGGCTCTTCGGAAATTTACGCACTTTCCGAGGTTCCAACTTGGGTGGATAACGTATTCACGGGTACGCTTGCATCGCAAAAGTATGATTGGTACGGAACGCTCAAAAACGGATTTTGGAATAGCATAATAGGAAACAAGGATTGTAAGGTTACCACTGACGATTACGGATACATCGTTATTGAGGATGACGTTTGGTTCTTCACGGGCGTAACGTCTGTTACGAGCGATGAGAGTAATATAGGATTTATTATAAGCAACGCAAGAACGGGCGAGTATAACTTTTATCAGGTAACGGGTGCCGAGGAGTATTCGGCAATGGAATCTGCACAGGGGCAGGTTCAGGAAAAGGGATACGTAGCGTCTTTCCCGTCGCTCATTAACGTATCGGGCGAGGCTACCTATATTATGGTTCTCAAGGATAGCGGCGGACTCGTTAAGCTTTATGCGCTTGTTAACGTTGAAAACTATGCAATAGTTGCAACGGGAAGCACGCAGACCGAGGCCAAGGAAGAGTATCTTAAGCTTTTGGAGCAGAACGGAATAATAGAGGAGATACCCGAAAATCAAGCGCCCGAGGATCCCAATCTTGCGAGCGCAATTATCGAGATTGCAGATATTAAGGCTTATACCGTAGGCGGTGAGTCGGTATTCTATATAACCGCCGCAGACGGTCAAATATTTAAGCAGAAGCTTTGCGATAACGAGAAATTGATAGTTCTCAAAAACGGTGATAAGCTTGATCTGAAGTATAAAACAAGTGATACCGATGGTGAGGCGTTCGCTAAAGAAATGGTGTCGTTTGAATTTTATGCCCCCACGGCAGATGCCGAGAAGCCTAACGATGGAGAAAAGGCGGAATAACTATGCCGAGATTTTTTGTAAGACGTGAAAGAATAGCCGATGGAAAAATTTCTATAATCGGAGAGGACGCTCATCACATTGCGCGTTCGCTCCGTATGGCGTGCGGCGAGGAGATAACCGTTTGCGATATGCAAGGGATTGAATACGCCTGTGAGATAAGCTCCTTTGACGAG
>JAZLCC010000203.1:0-5224 GCA_045614065.1 Eubacteriales bacterium
TTCCATTCCATATCCGCATTCAAGCCCATTTCGATTGCCTTATAGCCGTCCATAGCGTAATAAAGCTTTACGTTATCCAAGCCGCGAAGCTCGTTGCCGTTATCGTCCATTATCTTGACCTGCATATAGAGGTTTTCCTCGTTATCGGTCATTCCGTTAGTGGAATCCTCATCTATACCGTATCCGTAAACGAACTTTAACGGGCTATTGGTATAAACTGCAACCTTCATACCAAGCAATACGTCGGCTATCTTCTTCATAGAGTCATCAATTTCGTAATACTCGCCGTTAAATACGAGATACTCCAATGTGTACTCACCCGAAGAGAGGAATTTCGCCGTACCTAACCACTTATTCGTAGTGGGGTTACGACTGAAGACAACGTTTACAGAGTTACCATCGGTACGCAAGAAGCGTCCTTCAACACTGTTAGGCATCAAGGAAGGATCGTTTGTTACAAATTCAAGCTCAAGCTCTGCAGTTACCGAGCCTGCCGCCGTCATAAAGCTCTGCTCCTGAGCCATAGTCGTTATCCAGCGCAAGGAATCAACCGAGAAGCCCTTTACCTCGACTGTGGGTCGATCCTGAGGCTTAATATCATATTCGATTCCGTCAACCTGAATACTTCGCAAGATATATTTACCGGGGGAGCTAAACGTGTAGCTTGCCTCCCATTTTCCTCCACCCGTATTGGTGAAGGTCATTATATCATCTGCTCCGTTCATAGGAATACCCTGCGTTGAGCTTATTGCTCTAACAAAGAATGCCGTAACGCTATTTGGTGTTGAACCGTCGACCAAAACCTTGATATTCGTGGTCATAGGCGTATTATTTTCAACGCAGAGATCGTAATCGAACTCCAAGTTATCAGCGGATACGCTAACGCTCATACTCTTAGAAGCAAGCTCCTCATCGGTTATAGCGTTAAGCTCAACTGTGCTTCCAAACTGAATATTCAACTGACCCTGAATATCGGAAACCGCCAAAACGTCTCTGTTCTCAACCTTAGTACCGTCAAGATAAACGATTGCGGAAACTCTTGTTGCAACGTTCTGCTCAAGAGCGGTAATTGCGAGAGTTTCGGTGCCGTTGGGGTTTTCTATTTTAATAGAGTTTGCGCTAAGGCGCATAGGAACTATAACCTTACCATTATCAACAAAGTGATTAGCGGTATCCATATATCCTTCTGCAAGCAGGGTGCCGCTTTCGTCAACGAAAGCGATGTTCATAGCCGCAAGAAGCTTTAAGCTTCGAGCCTGATCCTCGGGGGTATCTGCATAGTAAATATAACAGCTTCCGCTACCCTGCGTAGTGTTATCGGTAGAAAGGAATGCGTTGCTATCCCAAACGCGGTTTTCACCCTCGTATCCGACAACGTTTTGAATCATATTTACCTTTTTCTTCGGAGGATTGGAATTATCCACCGTATATGCCTCGTGCGAATCGGCATTATACCACTTTTCAACGCCGTTCTCGGTAATCATATAAACGTCAAAGGAATTTTCAAATTCATCGCCGTTTTCATCGGTAAACTTCTCGGTAACGGTATAAAGCTGAACCTCATTACCCTCTGCGTCCTCACCCTTAACGTCCTCTTCGATAGTTTCGGTGATAACGTTTCCTTCCAAGGTAAGGTAGCTTCCCGCTGCGTTTGTGCGCACCCAGAAGTCTATTGCAAATCCGTAGGTATCGTTTGCGGTGAGCGCAACGGTACCACCGGTATTTTTAGAATCAGCATAATTAAGATCCTTTTGGAATGAGGACGGCGAGGGTGCATTGGTTGTAATCAATGCATAGATTGTACCGGTCATAGTCATTCCAAGACGCTTTCCCTTTGCGGTTACGGGAAGTCCCGAGGGATATTTGCTTTCAAGCTCTGTGCTACCCTTAGGAACGTTCATTCGTGCACCGGTACGGCTCTCAAAATTATACAATATTCCATTAGTAATAATTGTAGTACAGGTCTTTTTATTCAAATCTAACGCCGCCGTAGCACCAATGCTACTAACGCGCGTACCGTTAACTGTACAGGTTCCAACGTTAACGAGCGCATTTACGATGCTGCTCAAATTATCGTCGCCCCACTTGATCTCGCCCTTCTCGCACACAAGCACTAATTTTTCATAATTGGTTCTAAGCTTCTCGGTATCGGCAAGATTCTGCTCCAAGCCCGAGATCTGAAGTCCCATAGACGCAAGGTTATCCTTTTGAGCTACCAAGGCGTCAACCGATGCAAACTCGTTATATTTGCTGGTATCACCATGATTCAATACGAAGAGCTGAAGATTTGCCATAGCAAGCATCGACTCACGCTCAAGCTCCAAGACCTTATCAAACGCACGGAAAAGATCGCGGAAGGCTTCCATCTGCGCCTTGTCCATCGTAGCGTTTATCAAGCTCTCATTATCATCCTCATTAGCGTTCATGTTTGCCGTCATATAAGCACCCATAACAGCCGCCAATGACTCTAAGAAGAGCTTTTCCTTACCGTCAACTATATCGTAGTTGTTTGTAATTGAAAGATATGCGTTCTGCGCATTACTGTTTGCCTGCTTTGCGGCATCGGTCTTCAACTGAAGAGTATATCCGTATCCCGAGGATTCCGCCATCTGCGTAGAGGAGATAGCGCGAACACCAAGATCATCGCTTATTACAAACTCCCACGGAGCATTTTTATCATCGGGGTTGGTTGACTGCCACTTTGCATAGCGAAATGAGTTGATAAATCCCTCCTGACGTCCCGATTCATCATAATCCGCACCGTAAAGCGGGCTATTCAAAAGGTCGTCCTTGTTTAAGGATGCGGGACGGAGAACCAAGTTTCCGAGTCCGTAAGACGGGTCGGAAAGGTTTATCATATTACCCCACGTCAAGTTTCCGCTTGTTACAGGAAGATTACTGTCTCCGATTTTAGAAGCGCCCGGAACCGTAGGGTCATAGCGTGAGCCGCTTGCCAAAGCTATCTCGAGGTTACCGTTTGATGCAACCGAGGTTGAAATGTTTGATACCTCAGGGTTTGTGGAGAGGCTTATCCACGCAAACGATACCGTTGTGAACATAAGCACTCCAACAAGCAAAAGCAAAAGCGCTCCCGTAAGACGCTCCTTTAAATGAGGCAATCTATTACGGTACTCTTCAATTCGAGCATTTTTATCTTTTCTATTCATAATTAATTACCTCCTTTTTCCTCAGTATTTACACTCTCAACTATCCAACGGATGCCTGATGCATCGGTCTCTCCGTCATTTAGCTTTAGTGTGAAGCTCAACTCCTCCGCAGAGGAATTTAAAAGATCAAAAATAATTTCATTTCCGTCAGCGCCGTAAAAGCAGCATATCTGCCCTGCGCCGTAGGATTTATAAACAGTTGTTCCCTCGACAATTTTTGAAAGGGTTGCCGGATGCTCGTTTCCGTTTTGAATCAAGCTAAGCCCCGAAGGCGACGAAGAGCCGTTTGGAACGTACAAGCGAACTCGAATTTGAGTTGACTTTGCATTCGATGCATCTGCGCCATTTGCAACCTTTAGGGTCTGCGTTTGAATTCCAAGCTCGGAATCGGCGGTCCATTCGCCGTAATCGACCTGTAAATTTCCCTTTGCGGTAGGCGAAAAATTCACTTCACCGCCAAATGACGAGGTGTAGCGTCCCAAGGAACACTGTGCGATTATCATAAATGCAATCAAAATTGAAAGGACAGACATAGATACAAGCAAATACATAGGAATCTTCTTTTCTTTGTTTTTCATATATCTCTCCTTTCTCAGTAATTGCTTTTTTATTTATTTACGGTATAAG
Source organism: Eubacteriales bacterium (assembly GCA_045614065.1). Lineage (GTDB taxonomy): Bacteria > Bacillota > Clostridia > Oscillospirales > CAG-272 > HGM12713. Next base: position 3,795 of record JAZLCC010000203.1, read on the forward strand.
TACCGTTTTCATTTGTGCTTTGTACGGCATCCATTGCCAAATATTCGCTAACGTCGGTGCTAAAGGTTCCGCCGTCGATAAGAATATTTGCACCGGCCGCATCGGCTTCAAACTTTCGAACCGCCAAAGCGCTCGCCGAGCTTACGTTTGTCTTGCTACCCGTTATTTTAATATCGGTAGTCCATTCGTAGTTTGCCTCAAGATAAATGCCGTCGCCCGTAACGCTAAATCCGCTATTGAGATAAGCGGGCTGATCGATTTCATCGATTGCACCGATTCCACGAATGGTAGAATCCTCAACGGTTACGGTACCGCCCTTTACAACGATACCCGAGAGGCCCTCGATCTCACTGTTCACGATTCTAAGCTCACTATCCTTTTGCGGGTGGTAAATTCCTGTGTGATAACCCTTTACAACGCTTTCCAAAACCTGAATATCGGTTCCCTTGTAAGAGCCGTTGCAAAGAATACCTGCGTATGCCGCTCCGGTAAGCTTACTTCTCTCAACTACTATCATCGTTTTAGTCTCGGAATCACCGTTGTTTCCGTATATCCACAAGGCATCCTCTGCCGCAGATATTTCGGAATCAACTATATGCACACGTGAATCTGCATTGATATTATTTTGATGGTCGGTAATCTTGATACCCTCGGAAACGTTCTGCATTACCGCATTGCTGAGAACTATCTCTGCTCCGTTTGCCAAAATACCGTAATTATTACCGTTTCCGCTAACTACTCCGTTAGACAAGGTTATCTTTGAGCCGACCTCGGCGTTAATTATCTTATCTGCCGCAGACGTTAAGGTATATCCGTTAAGATCGATATCAACTCGAGAACCACCCTTGATATCAAGAGCTTGATCCAAGCTTATATTTTGTGTAAGCTTAACGTTTGCGTAGCTCATTGAAGAAATTACAGACGTAAGCATTTCCTTACTGCTTACTTCCATTGCGGTGGTCTGCGAATTAGAGCCCGTAACGTAAATTTCCACGGGATAAGCCTCGGATACCTCGGCTTCACCTATCTCGGTATCATATTGCATATTTTGCTGAATCTCATCAAAAGTGCAAAGATATGCCCAAATTCCATATCCGTCGGAATTTACGTAAACGGGATAATATCCGTTTGCGGTCTTTTTGGAAACGTCTATCGTTCCCTCATAGCCGTCATTTGCGGATATCTCCTGCAAAAAGCTTTTAACGGTTTTAAAGCCGTCTACCGTTTTTAACGATCCATCCGTTGCAAACGTTGTTGTAATAGGATCGTAAGCATACTCAATGGGTCTCAAATATTCATCAATTTGAGCCTCGGTATCGGTAACGCTTCCTCTAACGTAATATCCCAACACGTCATACACCCACATCCATTTAAGAGGCGGTGCGTTTTGCGACTCCTCGGTAATGCTTACCTGACTGTTCGGGAACACC
>JAZLCC010000204.1:0-6051 GCA_045614065.1 Eubacteriales bacterium
CGCGTGCTTTACGATATTACTCCTAAGCCCACGGGAACGATTGAGTGGGAATAATAAACGTATCACAGCAAAAATAAATTATCGTAAAAAAGGTAAATTCGTTTATCATTCGAGCGTTTTTGCACTGCAATAAAAAGAAAAAATGGAGATGTAATTATGAAAAAACTAATTTCTATTTGTTTGGTGCTTATTCTCGCAATCGGCACATTGTCTGCCTGTAATCTGTCAGATACCACGGATGAGCCTACGGAAGAACTGGAATTTCACCTTCTTGATGATGGAACTTACGGTGTTTCTGCAGGTGATGCCAAGGATTTTGAAAAGATCGTTATTCCTGCAACCTATAACGATAAAGCGGTAACCAAAATAATGGATAAGGCGTTTTTCGAAGCAAAAAATATTAAATCCATAACTGTTCCCGATAGTGTTACGAGCATTGGTGAGTATGCGTTTTCCGAATGCAGTAGTTTGACGGATCTAACAATTGGTAATGGCGTTACTTTCATAGGTTCCGGTGCATTTAATAATTCTCACCGGCTGAAAACAACCAAGTATGATAACGCATATTATATCGGAAATAAAACTAATCCGTACGTAGTTTTGGTTACCGCAACGGTATCAACGCCTGAAAATCCCATCGATAGCTGTGTAATTCATAATGATACGAAGGTCATTGGCTTTAGTGCTTTTGCCCGCAACAGCGATCTGAAGAGCATAAATATCCCGGAGGGAGTAAAGTGCATAAGCAGCGCTGCATTTTACGGTTGTAGCAGTTTGACAAGCATAACGATTCCGGACAGTGTAACCAGCATAGAAAGAAGTGCTTTTTTTGAATGCGATAAGTTGACAAGTGTAAAGATAGGAAGCGGCGTAACAGCGATAAATGAATTTACGTTCTGTGCCTGCGATAAGCTTGAAACCGTAGAGCTTCCCGGTGGAATCACAAGTATAGGCGACAGTGCATTTGCTGATTGCCCGAATTTGAAGCAGATAAAATTTTGTGGCACAGAAGCTGAGTGGGAATCCGTAAGTAAGCATTCTATTTGGGATGTTAATTCGGGACAATATACCGTCATTTGTAACGAGAAATAAAAAAGCAGCCTCTTTTACTTTGAGTGAAGCGAAAAATCGAGCAACAGCGATATTCAATTATAAAACCAGATGAAATATGAAAAATCATAATTTTCATGAGAATAAAAATCCTTGCCCTGATTTCAATGGAGAAAAAATGCTTGAATATTCGTATCACCGCAAAAATAAATTATCGCAAAAGGTAGATTTATGAATTTTAAACCAAATCCGCTATTGTACGGTGCCACCGAGGATTTTTACAGTAGCTTTAAATTGGCTATTACTATGAGTGATGCCGTAGATTACGACGTTCTTTCGCAAGCGGTATCCATCGCTATGACTCGTTATCCGTATTTTTGCGTTTCTCCCGAGAGAGACGGAAACGATATTTTGTTGGAATACAATCCTCGCCCCGTTCCCGTATTTAACGACGGACGTTGTGTTGTGCTTGGAAGTGATGAGTGTAACCGACATTTGTTGTTTTTTGCATGTGAGGGAAACAAAATATTTTTGAATGCAAGTCATTATATTGCCGATGGAATGGGCATCGACCCTTTGTTAAAGACGGTGCTCTATTTATACGTTGCAGAGCGCTACGGAATGGAAAATTTGCAATCGGATCGAATCTGCATGCCTTGCGATGCGATATCGGATGATGAATATGCCTATCCGTTTCCAAACGCCCCGTTTGATACCGACGATGCATGGCCGACACGCAAACTTCCCGAAAAGGTTTACGGATTAAATTCCGATGCATTCGATAAGGACGGACTTTATGCCTACCATTTGCATATTCCGCAACGCGCTATGATGTCAAAGGCAAATCCATCAGATGGAAGTCCCGTTTCTTTTCTTACCGTTATGATGTACCGTGCGTTTTGCGAGATAGACTCAACGGTTGAGCTTCCCGTTGTGGCTCACGTTCAGCATCAGTATAGACAAGCGTTGAGAACGCCTATTAACCGCCATAGCTTGGTTAGCTACATTCCCGTCTCATTGCCACCTCGTGCAAAAAAATGGGGCGTTGAACAGCAAAACACGGTTTTGCGTGGGCAGATAATTATTGGAAGCGAGCTTCCTGAGGATCAAAAATCGGTAAACCGTATATTGAATGCTATTCCTCAAGATGACAATGCAAGCCTTGAAGAGAAAAAGACGGCTATGCAACGCTATGTGGCAGAGAGCATAGAGGGAAAGACCTTTGGTATAAGCTACGTTGGAAAAATGGATTGGTGCGGTCTTGATAGATACGTTAAGGATATTCACGCATATATCGGCGAGAAGCAGACGAAAAATATGATGCTTATTGAGGTTATGACGGTTGGCGAGGATTTTACTATAAATCTTATGCAAAGCGGAAGAGGCCGTGCTTACGTTGACGCTTTTACCGAACAGCTTCGTCTTATGGATATACCGGTTACGCTAATAGGCGAGGAGAGATATACTCTTTGCGATACTGTTATTCCGAGTTGATTTTAATTTTATAAAGAAAAAAGATGGTTTGGACGTTGTACCAAGCCATCTTTTTATATTTTAATTTTGTAATTTTTTCGTTGATTTTATTATAAAGACCGTTCCAAATATTGCAACGAGTATTTCTGTTATCAGCATAGCGTACCAAAGACTTTCTGCGTGGAAGATCATAGGCAATAGCAATATGGCCGCGCCGCTTACGATTATTCCTCTTGCAATAGAGGAGAGAACCGAGAGGGAAGGCTTCATTATCGACTGAAAATAGTAGGTTGTGAATACGTTGAAGGGGAGCAGAATATAGGACAAACCGTATGCTCGAATAATGGAGGGCGCTATCTCTGCCACCTCAGGAGTGGGGTTTGTAAAGAAATTCACAACTCCGCTTGGGAATATGAGCGTGAGCGCTACCCAGAATACTCCCATACATAAGCTTGTGAGTATTCCGTATTTCAAGCATTTTTTGATAGGCGCATATTGCTTTGCTCCGTAATTTTGTGAGATTATCGGTTGCGCCGCTTGACCTGCGCCGTAGGCAATTCCTTGCGCAAAGGACGTAACCTGTGTGGTAACCCCGTAGACCGCCAATGCGTTTGCGTCGAGATAGCCCATTATTTGGCGGTTGAACAAAATGCAAATAATTCCCAACGCCAAATCTCCGATAGCGGTGGAAAATCCCGCAACGGAAATTCGCCACACCTTTTTGAATACGCTCGTCGGCATTGTGAATTTTAAGGTGTTTCTCTTTTGCAAGAAATGGGTGAGCATTATGAGTATCGTGATAAACTGACCGATAGCCGTTGCCAAAGCCGCACCGAATATACCCATATCAAAAACAAAAACCAAAACGTAGTCGCCAACACAGTTAAAGAGTCCGCCCGAAATAGCGGCTATTGTTGCAAGGGCGGGGTTGTTATCGTTCCTTAAATACGCAGAAAGGATATTGCTGAAGATACAGCAGGGAATAGCGTATAATATCGGCTTTAAATAGAGCTTTGCCAGTGGCAACAATTCATCGTCGGCTCCGAAAAATCTGAAAAGCGAATCTTGGAATATACCAATTCCAAGCATTGCGATAGCCGAGAGAATGATTCCGTAAATTATCGAGAGCGTGAAATACTCGCCTGCGGTTTTTTCATCCTTTTTGCCACGGTAGTTTGCAAATAAAACCGAGCCGCCAACTCCCGCAAGAAAGCCAAGACAAAATATAATGCTCCAAAACGGACTAAATACCGCAAGCGCGGCATTTCCTATGGGGCCGTGATATTTGCCCACCGCCATAGCATCGATCATTCCAAAAAATGCACCTATTACTGCGCTGCCCGATGCGGCGGCGAGATATTTGAAGTATATAGGCTTTACCTTGCAATTAAGTAAGTCCATAAATTCTCCTTAAATATAGCTAAAAATCTTTTGATATAATTTTGCGTAAAAAGAATTATACCATATCTCACAAAGAAAATCAATATAAGAAAAATAATTCGAAAAATATTTTGAATATTATTGACGTAAGATATCAATTGACGGTATTTCGGTGGGTAGGCTTGATGCTTCTGCTTCTGCGTGTGAGATCTATATTAAGGCAGGCACTGGAGACGTCAGCGGAATTCTTCTTTCCGATAAGATTTACGTTGTTAACACAAATACAGGAAAGGTAAACGTTCCTAACTCTGTCAATGGAGGTAGATGTGAGATCACTACCACCACGGGAGACGTTAAGATAACCGTTAAACAATAAAATTGCATAAAAAGAATACCGCTTTATTATCTTGGATAGCAAAGCGGTATTTTTTATATATTTTATTTTTCCTTAGGCGTTATGAAAGCACCGTATATAGTTACAAGCCCTGCGCTTATAAGCGCGCCTCCTATTATGTCGGATAGCCAATGCACGCCCGAGATAAGTCTGCCGATTACCATAAATGCAATAAAGCATATTATAATTGCAGAAATGACGTATCGCAAGGTCTTGTTTTTGATTCGCACGTTAAATTGCATAAGTGCGGTTGGCATTACGCAGGTAACGAGCATAGTTGTGGATGATGGATATGATGCTTCTAAATTTCCGCTTATGAGTATAGGTCTGCAATTTATTACAACCTCTTCAAAAAGCAGATATACCGCAATCACCGCAATATAAAATACTCCGAGAGCAAGTATGCTAAGGTCCACCTTTAAAAGGCTTTTTCGCTTTATAAGCTGAAGAAGACCCAAAATAGTAAAGCCGAGGGCTGTTGCTATCGGTATAAGTCCGAGCCAATCGGTTATTATATATAATCCAACGTTGGCTCCCGTAAGCTCGTGGAAAGCGCCGTTGAGCGTAGCAAAGCCTACGCTTGAGCCCTGCGGTCCGATTGCCTTAACATCAACGAAGCATAGGAGCAAAGTCCATATTATAAATGCCGTGATAAAGCCGATGCCGGTAAAAATTCGATTTGCGTTTAATTTTTTCATTTTCTGTTTTACCCCCTTCAGTTGGTATTCACCTAAGTAAATTTTAGCAGAGAAGAGGTAAAAAAACAAGAAACGGCTCGTGTAGCTTGCGATACGCTTCGTGTCAATGCTTTTTTATAAGCATAATAGCCTTGATAATAAGTAAAGCAAAGGCAAAAATTGCGGCGTAGGGTTGAGAGCTTATGATAAAGAGCATTACTGCGGCGGCGTTGAGTATTAATGATACGGGCGTTTTGGCTTTAAGCCAAGCTACCGCTTGACAGGCTTGAAGCGAGAGCGTGAGCACTCCCATAATTACCGTCGCAATGACGATTGTGAGGTAGGCGATTTTCAAATATGATTGAACGCCGCTAAGTGAGAGCAAGGAAGCGCTTTCTATGGCGCCGTTTGCCTTGCTTGCAAAGAGTGGGAGCACAAAGAGCATAGCGTTGCTTAAATCAAGCAGACCGAAGATTATATTGCGAAGTCGCATTTCCTTTTGCTTGTTATCTTCTTCGGCAATAGTCAGTATCTCATCGGTTGAGAGAAGCTCGTCAACGGTTATCGAGAAAAATTTTGCAATCGCCTTTAGCGATTCTATATTTGGGTATCCGCGTCCCGATTCCCATTTTGAGATAGCGGTTCGTGAAACGTAAAGGCTTTTTGCAAGCTCCTCTTGCGTAAGCCCCTTTTGTTTTCGTAATTCTTGAAGCTTTTCGTTAAATTCCATAGTTATTCCGTGTCGTTTCGTTGTAGTAGATTTATCATGGTGTAAATAAATTATACCATAAAGAAACAAAAAAGTAAAGAAAATAAAAAAGAAGAGACTGCCTCAAATGTGAATTTGAAACAGCCTCGGTTTTTATTTTAGTTTATATTGCCTTAATAGAATCAACAGGCTTCTTTCGTGAAGCGAGCCATACGGGAATAAAGGTTGCAAGCGTGTCCGTTATTACTGCGGTTCCAACGATTATCAGTAACGAGAATGGACCGAATACAAAGATGGAAGCGCCCAATATATTTCCGCTTATATAGTTGTTAATAACCGCGCAAAGTATTGCCGTTCCTATTGATGCT
>JAZLCC010000205.1:0-3185 GCA_045614065.1 Eubacteriales bacterium
CGAGCTTTTTTCCGATATTAAAAAGGCCTTACGCTTTTTTGATAAGTTGGTATCAAACCTTGCCACACCGATTGACCTTGCGTACATAGTTGAGGATGAACTTAGTTAAAAAGATCCCCGAGAATAAGTGTGATGTTCTTAACGGAGAATTCAAAAAGCAACACTAAGTGCGAGCATCGCATTTGACCGGTCAAGCGATTATGGGCTAAGCCCAAACCCTCATACAAGCAGAAAGAGATAACAAAACGGTTTATAGCCGGAATGTTATCTCTTTTTCTGTTGGTTTAATGAAATCGTTGCAAGGCAACGATGAAATCTTCACTTCGTTCAGATGAAATCCAAGGACAAGCCCTTGGATGAAATCAAATCCGTCTAAATACAACCCTGCGAAGCAGGATTTCATCGCGTGAGCGATTTCATCCAACATAGGTGGATTTCACCCGTCGAAGACGCATTTAACTCCGTGTTCTCCGTTAAGGAGAACACGCATACGTTCGAGGCAGTTTTACTTTTTTAATTATTTTCTGCGTTTTCTTTTTGGTTTTTTGCTTTTGTTAATTGCAAGAAAGCCGCCGAGAATAGAGAATGCTATGCATAGCGCGCGGAATAGCCAGGATAGCATATCGCTTTTTATATCGAATATCGCTCCTATTATCCAAAATGCAAGGCAGAACACAAGCGTGCTTATTGCTCCGCAGACTGAGGAGCAGAGCAGGGCATCGCGGCATTTGTTTTTCTTTACCGCTATAAATCCACCCAAAAAGGTTGCGCTATATATTGAAAAAAGTGCAAATGGTGCGAGTGCGTTGTGCGCATTGTCAAGCGCTATGCTCACACCCGAAAAGATCATTAAGCAGGCTATAAAAATCAAAAACGAGCAAAGCGAGCCGAATATGGCGCAAAATAGCGCGCCGCCCTCAAAAAAGCTCTTGCTCTTTTTCTTTTTTGCGTTTTTTATATTTTTCATGGAATGCTCCTTTGCTTTGGGCGAATTTTCTTTAATTAATTACTAAAATATACGCATAGAGATAGCAAAATATGCGAAAAAGTGAGATTGTTTAAAAGTTAACATAATATTAACAAATTATTTCTTCAATTTCTTGAAAAAGAGTGTGAAATGTGGTAAAATTATATTAAAATTGGGGTAATATGGGAAAGTGGTAGAGGCTACTGCTTTTTCGCAACCAACCTACGAAAATGGAGGCAAAATATGGTAACGATTGACGAGAAGGTTTACGGTCAGTCAAAGGCAAGACTTGAAATGCTTTTTGACCCTGCAACCTTTGTTGAGCTCGGCGCATACACTAAGCGCTCGGGCGATGACGCTGATTTTGAGGGCGTGCTTTGCGGCTACGGCGCTGTAAACGGCAAGCTTTGCTTTGCTTTTGCACAGGATAGCTCAAGAGCAAAGGGAGCCTTTAGCGAGCGTCATTTTAAGAAAATTGCTAATCTCTACGCTCTTGCAATAAAGAACGGTGCGCCCGTTGTCGGTGTGTTCGATTCTGCAGGCGCGGTAGTTTACGATGGAGCCGAGGCGCGTGCCGCTTACGGCAGATTTATGAAGTGCGTTTCGGGCGCTTCGGGCATAATTCCGCAGATCGCGGTAATTGACGGAGTGTGCGGCGGCTCTTCCGCTGTGGTAGCGTCTATGTTTGACGTAACTCTTACTCTTAAGGGAGTATCAAAGCTCTTTGTTAACTCGCCCTTTACCGTTGGCGAGTGCGATGCTTCTGCAAGCGGAATTTCCGCATTCGAGGCAGAGAATGAGAGCGAGCTTTTCGGCTTTGCAAGAAAGCTTGTTGCAACCCTCCCCTCAAACAATGCAGACGGCGCATTTTGCGAGAACGGCGACGATATGAACAGAGCCGTTGCGTTTGATGCAAAGGCGTATAAGGCAGAGGAGCTTATAAAGACTCTTGCCGACAACGGCGACTTTACACGTCTTTACGCTTCCTATACCGATAACGCAGTGCTCGGTCTTGCTTCCTTTGGCGGAGTAACCGTTGGAGTTATTGCTTCCGAGCCTAAAAATAACGGAATTCTTGATATTAAGACGGCAAGAGCATGCGCAAAGCTTATCTCGTTTTGCGATGCATTTGCAATTCCCGTGCTCACACTTGTTGACAGCATAGGTCTTGACGTAAGCCTTGAAGCTGAAAAGGCGTCCTACGCATCCGAGCTTGCAAGACTTGCTTATGCATATTCTACGTCTGAGAACGCAAAGGTTACCGTTGTTGTAGGCAAAGCCTACGGCGCGGCATTCTCGCTCCTTGGCTCTAAAGCGATAGGCGCGGATATAGCTTACGCTCTTCCCGATGCGGCAATAAGCGTTCTTTCTCCCGAGGCAAGCGTTGCTTTCGTATGGAACGATAAGGTTTCCACGGCAAGCCGTGAGGAGCTCGAGGCCGAGTGGAAAGAGAAGTGCGCATCAGCGGCAGAGGCTTGCTACAAGGGCGAGCTTGACGATATAGTTGAGCCCACCGAGCTTCGCGCAAGAATTTGTGCGGCATTCTCGATGCTCGCATCCAAGGCAGAGGGCACACCCTCTCGCAGACATGCGAATATGCCTCTTTGATCCGGAGGTAAAAAATGCTTAATAACGAATTAGTAAGGCTTTCCGTACTTGAGATATTGCCCGACCAAAAGGCAGTACCGTTCTCGGGCGAGGCTTGGCTTTATGCGCTTGAAATGACGCTTATGGGAATCGGAATGATATTTGCCGTTCTCGCTATCCTTTGGGGCGTGCTTGTGATATTCAAGCTCATATTTGCAGGTAAATCGGAAAAGCCTAAAAAGAATAAAGTCGAAAAGGCTGTAAAGGCAGAGGCTCCCGCACCTGCTCCCGCACCTGCACCCGCAAAGGCTTCCGCTCCCGCGGCAAGCAACGATGCAGAGCTTATCGCAATATTGACGGCGGCAATAGCGGCTTATGAGGCAGAGCAAAATCCAAACGCTCCCGCGCCCAGTTTCCGAGTTGTTTCTTACCGCAGAGCAAACGGCGGACGCTCTTGGAACGCTAAATAAGCGTACCGTGTTCAAAAGCAGTTTATTTAATCATATTAAATGTATTGAAAGGTAAAAGGTATTAAAAATGAAAACTTATAATATAACCGTAAACGGAGTTACCTACACGGTAAGCGTTGAAGAAGTAAACGGTGCGGCAGCACCTGTAGCGGCACCCGTAG
>JAZLCC010000206.1:0-4131 GCA_045614065.1 Eubacteriales bacterium
TTCAGCGGGTTCAGCGTCAGCCGTCCCAGGTTCCTGGCAGTGGGGTCTCCCAGCTTCATGGCCATCCACCCGTGGGCCACCTCATGCACCGTCAGCGCCAGCAGAATGCATGGCAGGGTGTAGAGAATGTCCCGCAGGGAAGAGAGAATTGCAGACAATGGATTGCCTCCTTACAGCGGCTCAGTCTTCCAGAGCCAGCAGATCGTCGTAGGTTTCCCGGCGTACTGCTACGGATGCCTGCCCGTTTTCGATGAAGATCACCGGCGGACGGGGAATCCGGTTGTAGTTGGACGCCATGGAGTGGTTGTATGCGCCGGTTACCAGTACCGCCAGATGAGTGCCTCTTTCCGGCTTGGCAATGGAAATGCCTTCTGCCAGCAGGTCGCCGCTTTCACAGCACCGTCCGGCAAGAGTGCATTCAAAATCCGCAGGCGCATCGGCTCTGTCCGCATTCACAACGGTGTACCGGGAACCGTACAGAGTATACCGGGGATTGTCAGGCATACCGCCGTCCACGGATATATAATTTTTAAATCCGGGAATGCGCTTTACGGAGCCAACGGTATAAAGCGTTGCTCCTGCCGCCGCAACAAGGGAGCGGCCCGGCTCGAGGATTATTCTGGGCATAGCTATGCCGCAGCCATCGCAAGCCTTACGGACGACCTCTGCGATCTGACGGACGCAGTCGGCGTAATCTATCTCTCTGTCGAATTCCGTGTATCTAACTCCGAGACCTCCTCCAAGATTGAGCTCGCGTATCTCATAGGCGCAGGTGCTCTTTATCTCGGCGATAAAGCGAGTCATAATGTCAGCCGCATCCGAGAAGGGCTCGATGTCGAATATCTGCGATCCTATATGGCAGTGGAGACCGATGAGGTCTACGTTTTGAGTGCCTATTGCCTTTTCTACGATTTCAAGCGCTTGACCCGTAGCGATAGCCGAGCCAAACTTGGAATCTACGTTACCTGTAACTACCGCTCTATGCGTGTGAGGGTCGATACCGGGGGTAATTCGAAGAAGGATTCCCTGTGTGATTCCTCTTCTCTTGGCCTCTGCCGATACGGCTGAGAGCTCATCGAGATTGTCAACCACGATTCTGCCAACACCAATCTCCATAGCAAATGCTATGTCGTCATCGGTTTTATTGTTGCCGTGGAAGTAGATGCGCTCTGCAGGGAAGCCTGCGCGCTTTGCGGTGTAGAGCTCGCCGCTCGAAACGCAGTCGATTCCCATACCCTCTTCCTTTGCTATTCTATACATCTCGGTAAAGCAAAGCGCCTTTGATGCATAGAGGGGAAGAGCGTCCTTTCCAAAGCTCTTTTCTGCCGCCGAAAGATACTCGCGGCAGCGTGCGCGAACTACGTTCTCGTCAATTATATATGCGGGAGTGCCAAACTCTGCGGCGAGCTCTACCGAGTCAATGCCGCCTATTGTAAGGTGTCCCTTTTCGTTTACGTCAAAATGTGGATAAAGTATCATTTTGTTTCTCCTTTAATTTCTCAAGCCTTTTGGAATATAGCTCATTATTGAGGGCTCGAGGTGTTCTGTTATGTTGCGTTCTACGGGGGTAATAGAGTCGTCTTCGGGGTTGTATTCAAAAATGCTGATAGCTGAATTATTGACAAACGGAACCTCTGACATTCTCTCCCAGCCGAAGCCTCGTGAGTTGCAATCCACCGCGCGCACCGGAGATGCGTGAGACGCAATGAGCAGAGTGAGTCCGTCGTTTTCTTTTGCTATTTGCTTTACGAACGGAACTACACGCTCGTAAACCTCTTGAACCGATTCGCCGCCTGGTAAACGCGCGTGGGCGTAGTCCTTGCGCCACGTGTGAAATTCCTTTTCGTATTCAATTTCGATTTCGCTCGCCAACCGTCCTTCCCAAACGCCCGCGCATATCTCTCGAAGCTCCGTTGCGTCATTTATCGGAATACCCGTAAGCTTTGACGTGGGTAGTGCCGTATTGTGAGCTCTTTGGAGATCGCTTGAATATATTTTGTCTATTTTTTCGTGCGTTATCAGATACTCCGCCGCGCATTTCGCTTGCAATTCGCCAAGCTCCGTGAGCGGTACGTCGGTTTGCCCTGCAAATCTGTTTTCTTTATTTGCCACGCTTTGACCGTGGCGTATAAGTATGAGTCTTGTCATATCTTAACGTAGCGGAATACCGTTTTCCAAAGATCCTCCTTGCCCTCGCCCTTGAGCGCGGAGAAGGGGATAACGTCGTGTCCCGCAATAAGCGGATTCGTGTTTATCATCTCAAGATTTTTCTTTCGCTCGGTTGCGTTGAGCTTATCTACCTTGGTAGCCACTACGCAGAATGGAATGTTGAGCTCGGAAAGAAAAGAGAGCATCATTTCATCGTCGCGCGTGGGGCCTATGCGGCTATCCACAAGCTGAATAACGAGCTTTAAGCGGTCGATATTCTTATTCGACGTGAAATATCCGTCGGTGAGCGCCGAGAATTTTCTCATATCCTCGGGGCTTCTCTTTGCAAATCCGTAGCCCGGAAGATCGACGAGGTAGAGCTTTTTATCTACGTCGTAGAAGTTTATCGTTACCGTTTTACCGGGTGCCGAGCTGACTCTTGCCAAGGATTTTCTGCCGAGCAGAGAGTTTATAAGCGAGCTTTTTCCTACGTTTGAGCGTCCCGAAAATGCCACCTGAGGCGTTGGGTCGCCGAGTATCTGGCGCGGCTCGCCCGCGCTTATTTTAAGTGTTACGTTTTGTACGTTGATTGCCATAATACCACCGTTTAGCAGTTTATTGTTTGTGTGCTTTGTCTTTCCTGCGCTATAAATATCTCACTAAGCTCGTCGCTCTCGATTGCCTTATGCTTTTGCGCACGGGGTGCGGGAGTCTTTGCGAGAGCCGATTTTAATACGTCGCTTATAGTATCGCAGGGGATAAAATTAAGTCCCTTTATTGCCTCGGGGTCGCAATCCTCGAGGTTTCGCATATTGTCGCGGGGTATGAGCACGTCGCTAATACCGTATGCGTACGCCGCCATAGTTTTTTCTTTAAGTCCGCCAATGGCTAAAACCTTGCCGCGCAAGGATATCTCACCCGTCATAGCAACGCTTCTCTTAACGGGGCGACCCGAGAGTGCGCTGACGAGCGCCGTAACCATTGTTACGCCTGCCGACGGGCCGTCCTTTGGAACTGCGCCCTCGGGGAAGTGAATGTGAATATCCTTGTTTTTGTGGAAGTCGGGGTCTATGCCGTATTCCTTTGCTATCGAGCGTGTAAGGCTTACCGCTATTTTTGCGGATTCCTTCATAACGTCGCCAAGCGAGCCCGTGAGCTCAAGCTTTCCGCTTCCGTCAAGAATTGCCACCTCTACCTTAAGAACGTCGCCGCCCGCCTCGGTATAGGCAAGTCCGTTTACCGTTCCGATCTCGTCGAGCTCCGAGATGGTCTCGGGTATTATCTTGCGTGCGCCGAGATATTTGGAAACGTCCTTTGCACTGATCTTAACCGATTTAACGCCATCCTCAACGATAGCTCTTGCAGATTTTCTTGCAAGCTCTGCAATCTTGCGCTCAAGCGAGCGGACGCCCGCCTCGCGTGTGTAGAAATCAATTATTTCAAATATAGCGTCGTCCTTTATGCTAAGCATGCGCTTGTTAAGTCCGTGGCGCTTTAATTGCTTGGGAATAAGATGATTTTTTGCTATCGAGAGCTTCTCGGTTCTCGTATAGGTCTTAAGCTCGATTATTTCCATTCTGTCAAGCAAGGGCTTCGGAATGGTATCGAGCGTGTTTGCCGTTGCTATGAACATGCACTCCGAGAGGTCGATGGGCATTTCAACGAAGTGATCGCGGAAGGAGTGGTTCTGCTCGCCGTCAAGCGCCTCTAAAAGTGCCGATGCGGGGTCGCCGTGCGAGTCGCGTGTGAGCTTGTCTATCTCGTCAAGGAGCATAAGAGGATTCTTGCTCTTTGCCTCAATAAGCGCATTGACTATACGTCCGGGCATTGCGCCAACGTAGGTCTTGCGGTGTCCGCGTATATCTGCCTCATCACGTACTCCGCCCAAGGAAACTCGAACGTATTTTCTCTTCATTGCTCTTGCAATCGATGCGGCAACCGAGGTCTTTCCGACTCCGGGAGGGCCAACAAGACAGATTATCT
>JAZLCC010000207.1:0-1913 GCA_045614065.1 Eubacteriales bacterium
ATTATCGTAGGGGCGAACTGAGTTCGCCCGTAAAAAAGAACAAAATTTGATATTTTTAACAATCAACATTCTTATCTGTAGGGGAGACCTGTGGTCTCCCGCGGGCGAACGCAGTTCGCCCCTACCGGATGACACGAAAAATGTTAGCGTATCGCAAAAAAACGGCGGGAGATAACCCCCCGCCCTACGAGTAAACTTCCTTATGATACGGTGTCAAAAGAAAAAGCGGAGTATGGATTTAGATTTTGCTACAAATTAGGTTGATTTTTTAAAAAAACATAAGGGAGAACCCTCGAGGGTTCTCCCTTTTTTGTATTCAGAATCGCTTTTTTGAGAAAAATCGAAACAAAAGATGGCAAATAATTTAAGATCCCTCTCAAAGCAAGGTAGCACGGAGCTCATCGTCGGAAAGAGACGAGAGATAGGAGGGAGGAACGTCAAGAACGGTCTTGGCGCCCGAGAATCCCTCGGAATTAAGACGAGCTACGGCACGAGCGTATGCGAGAATTACCGAAGATGTAAACTCGGGATTAGATTCAAGCTTCAAGGAGAACTCGATGATGTGGTTAGTTTCCTCATTGAAGCCTGTTTTACCACTGCGAATAACGAAACCGCCGTGAGGAATACCTGCGTGATCGCGGCGAAGCTCCTCAAGGGTGATAAAATTAACCGTGGTATCATAATCGGCAAAGTAGTTGGGCATAGTTTTTATTTCATTCTCGATGCGAGCCTTGTCGGCGCCATCCTCGGCAACAACAAAGCACTCACGGGTGTGCTTCTCACGAGTGGTGAGAGCGGGAGCAGAGCCCGAACGAACGGCATCAAGAGCCGAATCAACGGGAACGGTGTACTGACGAGCGTCTATAACGCCGTCGATGCGGCGAATAGCATCGGAGTGTCCCTGGCTTACGCCCTTGCCCCAAAAGGTGTAGTCCTTACCCACGGGAAGAACCGCAGAGGTGTAGGCACGCATAAGCGAGAAAAGACCGGGGTCCCAGCCTGCCGAGATAAGAGCTACCTTTCCGCTTGCCTTTGCAGATGCGTTTACAGACGCAAAATGCTCGGGAATACGAGCGTGAGTATCAAAGCTGTCAACACAGTTAAAAATAGATGCAAGCATAGGAGTCTGCGTAGGAAGATCGGTAGCAGAGCCGCCGCAAAGTATCATAACGTCTATTTCATCCTTCATAGAGGGAGCGTCGTCAACGTGAAGAACGGGAACGCCCTCGGTGCGAATGGTGAGAGATTTAGGGTCGCGTCTTGTAAAGACGGCAACAAGTGCCGTGTCGGGATTTTGTTTTATTGCGGCTTCAACTCCTCTGCCGAGGTTTCCGTAGCCGTATATTCCTATTCTAATACTCATAACATTGCCTTTCAAAGAAGATTTGGGTTTATTATAATACAAAAAGATAAAAATTTCAACGAAATAATGTGAATTTCACAGAGGATATGGCGATAAAATCTCGGAAAATTTTACGTTTTTTTGTAAAAAATGTAAAAAATACGATTAATTGCGAAAAAATTCTAAAAAAATATATACAAGACGGAAATTTTGTGATAGAATATTTCCATAAATTTTTGATGGGAGTTAAAGCTGATGAAAAAGATTTACGAAGGCAAGACAAAAGACGTTTACTCACTTGACAACGGAAACGTAATGCTCAAGTTTAAGGATGATTGTACAGGTAAGGACGGAGTGTTTGATCCCGGTGAAAACACTGTTGGTCTTACAATTGAGGGTATCGGCAGAGCAAATCTCGAGACCTCTATTCACTATTTTGAGCTTCTTAAGAAGGCAGGCATCAACACTCACTATGTTGATGCAAACATTGAAGAGGCTACAATGGAGGTTCTTCCCGCAACAGTATTCGGTCATGGTCTTGAGGTTATCTGCAGACTTGTTGCTACAGGTT
>JAZLCC010000208.1:0-4188 GCA_045614065.1 Eubacteriales bacterium
CTCTCCTTAAGGACGCTATAAAGCCTAACCTTGTTCAGACCATCGAGAACACCCCCGCACTTATTCACGGCGGCCCCTTTGCAAATATAGCTCACGGATGTAACTCGGTAAGAGCTACAAAGCTTGCGCTCAAGCTTTGCGACTACACCATTACCGAGGCAGGCTTTGGCGCCGATCTCGGAGCAGAAAAATTCCTTGATATCAAGTGCCGCAAAGCAGGTCTTACCCCCGACGCCGTTGTTCTTGTTGCAACGGTTCGCGCACTTAAATATAACGGCGGCGTTCCCAAGGCAGAGCTTGCAAGTGAAAATCTTGAGGCTCTCAAGAAGGGTGCCGTAAACCTTGAGGCTCACATAGATAATCTCCGCAAGTTCGGTCTCCCCGTAGTTGTTGCAATCAACCGCTTCGGCACCGACAGCGATGCAGAGCTTGCATACGTTGAGGAGATATGCAAGGCAAAGGGCGCAGATTTCTCGCTCTCCGAGGTATTCGCAAAGGGCGGCGAGGGTGGAATCGACCTCGCAAATAAGGTAGTAGCCGCTTGCGAGAAGGAAAAGAACTTCAAGTTTGCATACGAGAGCGAGCTTTCCATCAAGGAAAAGATCGAGGCAATAGCAACCAAGATATACGGCGCAGGCGAGGTAAAATACGATGCGGCGGCGCTTAAGAACATTGCGGAGATCGAGGCTCTCGACGAGAAATACTCGAAATTCCCGATTTGCGTTGCAAAAACTCAGTATTCGCTTTCCGACGATGCGTCAAAGCTCGGCAGACCCGAGGGCTTTACCCTCACCGTTCGCGAGGTCAAGCTCTCCGCAGGTGCAGAGTTTATAGTTGTTCTTACGGGCGCTATAATGACTATGCCCGGTCTTCCCAAGGCTCCCTCGGCATTCAACATCGACGTTGACGATGACGGAAACATCACGGGACTTTTCTAATACCGCATACATCAAACAATCAGGTGTTTTTAAAAAATATGGCAAACGAATTAAAACTTCCATTTGAGGCATACACTCATTCTGCGGAAGAAACCGAAAAAATAGGATTTTCAATTGCAGAGCTCATAGCAAGCGATAGTTCCCTCCCAAAATTCATCGCGCTTTACGGTGATCTCGGAGTTGGAAAGACCGCCTTTGTGCGTGGATTTACCGCTCGATTTGCAGAAAACGCAAGAGTTAAATCCCCCACCTTTGCGCTTGTAAACGAGTACAAGGGCAAGGAGCTCTCGGTATTTCACTTTGATATGTACCGCATAAACGACGAGGACGAGCTTTATTCGATAGACTTTTACGACTATCAGGATAGACGTGGAATCTGCCTTACCGAATGGAGTGAGAACATCGAATACGCTCTCCCCGACGAGTATTTTTCGGTAACGATAGAAAAATGCGACGTAGAGTCGCCCGACCTTCGCAAAATAAGCGCTATGCTTATAAAAAGATAAAACGGACAAAAACGGATAAACGGATAAAAACGATGAAGATTTTAGCAATAGACACCTCGGCAACGGTTGCAAGCGTTGCTATAACCGAGGATCTCACGCCACTTGCAGAGTACACCTTAAATAACGGAAACACGCATAGCGAAACTCTTTTGCCTATGGTAGAAGCCGCTTTTTCTGCGCTCTCTATCACCGCAAGGGATATAGACCTCTTTGCGCTTTCGGCAGGCCCCGGATCATTCACGGGAGTTCGAATCGGTGCGGCTACCGTAAAGGGTCTTGCATTTGGCTCTCAAGCGCCCTGCGCAGAGGTTTCAACGCTTGAGGCGCTTGCGCACAATCTCACGCTTCATAAGGGTCTTATCTGCCCCGTTATGAATGCGCGCCGCTCGCAGGTATACACCGCTCTTTTCCGCTCCGACGGAGAAAAGCTTGAGCGTCTTATGCCCGACTCGGCTCTTTCAATTGAGGAGCTCGACGAAATTCTCTCAAAATACGGTGAGAGCGTAGCGCTCGTTGGCGACGGCTACGATATAACCGTAAAAGGATTTAAGGCTACCCCGCTTATTAACGTACCCGAGGCGTATAGGCTTCAGTCGGCGCTCTCGGTCGCAAGGGTAGCGTTTGCAAGCTACAACGAGGGCAAAACGGTAAGCGACTCTGCCCTTTCGGTAAACTATCTTCGCCCATCGCAAGCCGAGCGCGAGCGAGCAGAGCGAGAAAATCAAAGCAAATAATTTTTAAGTGAGGTTTTTAAAATGAAAATAGTTATCGGCTGCGATCATGCGGCAACAGAGCTTAAGGCAATTGTAAAGAAGCATATTTCCGATCTCGGACACGAAGTAACCGACGTTGGAACCTACACTCCCGACAGCTGTCATTACCCCGTATATGCACACGCCGCCTGTGAGAAGATACTCGACGGCGAATGTGAGCTTGGAATTCTCATTTGCGGAACGGGAATCGGTATGTCAATAGCGGCAAATAAGCACAACGGCATTCGCGCAGCCTGCTGCTCTGACGTTTTCTCGGCGCGCCTCACCCGTGAGCATAACGATGCAAATATGCTCTGCTTTGGCGCAAGAGTTGTTGGAGAGGGACTTGCGCTCGACCTTGTTGATGCATTCCTCAACGCAAAATATCTCAATAACGGCAACCACGTAACAAGAGTTGCTATGCTTACCGATATCGAAAACGAAAAATTTTAAGCTACGGAGATAAAAAATTGAAGCTTAAGAAGATTTTAAACGTATTCCGTGCGGCAAACGGAACGGCAGACAAGCCCTCCACCTCTGCCACCATTGCCGCCGCGGGACTTTCGGCCCGTTTTGGCGAAGGCGAAAACAAGCAAGCTAAAAAAATACTTGGCGCCCCCGTGCTGATACACACTCTGCGTGCGTTCGACGCATCCGATTGCATAGACGAGATAATTATAGTTACAAAGCCCGAGGATATCGAGCTTTGGCGTGAGCAATGCGAAATATTCTCGATCAAAAAGGTAACACAGATAGTAGCCGGCGGAAAAACGAGGCAGGAATCTGTTTTAAACGGCTTTGAGGCTATAAACGATAAATCAAAATTCGTAGCCATTGCCGACGGCGCAAGATGCCTCGTTACCCCAATGAATATAAACGACGTATGCTTTGCGGCGTACAAGCACAAGGCGGCAACTGCGGCTCACCGAGCTACCGACACGGTAAAAATAGCTCGAAGCGGAAGATTTATCGAGAGCACGCCCGACAGAAGCACGGTTTGGATGGCGCAAACCCCGCAGGTATTCAAGGCTTCGCTCTACCGCGCGGCGGCTTATACTGCGCTTAAGGAGAAAATTGACGTTACCGACGATAATTCGCTCCTTGAATTTATCGGACACCCCGTATATCTTGTTGAATGCGGAGCGCAAAATTTAAAGATAACCACCAAGGACGACGTAATTATTGCCGAAAGCATTCTAAAGCACCGCAAGGATATTGAACTCAAAAAGGAACGTGAGGAGCTTGATTTATGACCAATATAAGAATCGGACACGGCTACGACGTGCACAAGCTCGTTAGCGGAAGAAGGCTCATTCTCGGCGGAGTGGATATCCCTTATGAGAAAGGACTTTTAGGTCATTCCGATGCCGACGTGCTCTTGCACGCAATAAGCGATGCGCTTCTCGGCGCGGCGGCTCTCGGTGATATCGGGAAGCATTTTCCCGATACCGATGCGGCATACAAAAATGCCGACAGCGCTCTTTTGCTCAAAAAAGTCGGCGAGATCTTAAAGGAAGCAGGCTACGTTCCCTCAAACGTCGACGCTACCGTTATAGCGCAAGCTCCAAAGCTTGCTCCACATATCGAGCAAATGCGTCAAAATATAGCAGACGCCCTCTCGATAGATATCAGCGCGGTCAGTGTAAAGGCGACGACCGAGGAGCGTCTTGGATTTACGGGAAGCGGTGAAGGGATCGCCGCCCATTCCGTATGCCTCATAACACGGGAATGTCATATTTGACGAGACCGAAAAAGTCCGAACAGTCATGACCACCGGCCGTGTCGGTGGCTTGCACCGGCCACCTTGGGGCATTTCACACGCAGAGCCTATAGGCTCATCGAAAAATCCGCCACTTGCGGTAGTCGCCCTACCGCCACAGATGTGGCAACTATCTTTAGCCTCCCTTGTGTAAATGGGAAAAATTTGCAAGCAAAATGACACGGCGCGCCGTGACGGAGGGATTGTTTTTTACGTTTTGCTATGAGTACAAT
>JAZLCC010000209.1:0-5694 GCA_045614065.1 Eubacteriales bacterium
AGGTTTTTTTGAGGTTTTTTGAGGTTTTTTGAGGTTTTTTGAGGGGGGGAAACTTTCTTAAAAGAAAGATTTCTCCCCCTCACCCCCTTTTCAAAGAACTGAACGGGGGGGATATATAAAAATTACATTGTGCGCTCGACGGTTGTGCTATCTATGTTCGCACTGCACCCAAGGAGCAAATTTTGGTCAAGCTTTTTTAAAAGCTTGCGGGTTTGGGCAGAGCCCATAAAAAACAGCGTTTTCTTTTTGGTAGCTTTTTCTTTTGCGCTTGCGGTGTCAAAAGAAAAAGCGGTGTATGGGTTAGATTTTGTTGCGAATTATGATCGCTTTTATATGCCACTTTTTTGAAAAAAGTGGCGCAAAAAACTTCCATACTGAAAGGTTTTTGCGCACATAGTGCGCTCGACCACAGAAAACAAAAAATCCCAAAATTGTAGGGACAGGCGTCCTCGACTGTCCGAAAAAATAATGAAATTTAATGTTTTTAACAAACAACATTCTTATCTGTAGGGGAGACCTGTGGTCTCCCGCGGGCGAACGCAGTTCGCCCCTACCGGATGACACGAAAAATGTTAGCGTATCGCAAAAAACGGCGGGAGCAAGCCCCCGCCCTACGATGTAATCCCATTATAACGCAAATCGGCAGAGAAAACAAATTCTCTGCCGAAATTTATTTGTGCATCTGTAGGGGAGGCGTTTCGCCCGCAAAAACAGTGAAATTTGATGTTTTAAGGTTGTGTTATCTATGTTCGCACAAACTCGATAGGCTACCTCGCGGAGGGAGGATATCTTTAGTTTTCACCGCCACGGCAAGGGGTGATGCATTAAAAAGCGACCAAGTGCGTGATTTCTTATGTAGCTAAAACCAAAAACAGAGCCTCTTAAAGTCAGAGGCTCTGTTTTTTACTTTTCCGTATTAGCCGTGCACGTTGAATCTTGTTTTGCAACGTGGGCAAACAACGCTGTGCTTTCCCTTTGCCTTGGGCAAGCGAAGCACTGCCTTGCAGGACGGACATTTGCGGTAGATATGTGTTTTTCTATCACGAAATTTGTTTCTTTGAAGCTTGAAAAATCCACAGAATTTCTCATTCTCGCGACGTCTTTTGTAGATATTTCTTGACATCATTCGGTAGATTACCAAAATAAACATAGCAAGCGTTATCGCACTTGTTATAACGGTAAATATCTTTGAATTTACGAATATATCTATTACCGACGTGGTAATAAGCCACGATAGGTAAACGTACATTAATACCTTATTCAGAGTATCGTTGCCGTATCTTCCATAGAAGAATCTTGCAAGCTTATCTTTAAATTTACCCATCGTGATTACTACCTTTCGTTTGCGTTTTTTTGTTTTTTAGCCTATATTATTCACTGCGGAGAGCGACTACGGGATCCTTCTTGGATGCGCTCTTTGCGGGAATAAGACCTGCTACCATAGTGAGAAGCATGCTTATCACTATGAGAATTATGCCGGCTACAGGGGGCAACGTTGCCTTTACGTTAGCAAAGCCTGTGAGAGCAAATATTATAGCGTTTATGGGCAAGCAGAGGAGAAGGGTAATAGCAATACCCAAAATTCCTGCCGCAAGACCTACTATAAAGGTTTCTGCGTTGAATACGCGGGAGATATCCTTCTTGGATGCGCCTATTGCTCTGAGAATACCTATTTCCTTTGTTCTCTCGAGAACCGAGATGTTGGTGATGATTCCTATCATTATAGAGGAAACTACCAACGATATCGAAACGAATGCGATAAGAACGTAGGAGATAACGTCGATTATTATGGTAACCGAGGACATAAGAGCGCCAACAAGGTCGGTATATTCGATCTTTTTGCTCTTTTCTTCATCGGTTGCATCATCCTTAAGAGCGGGAGCGTTGTATTCTGCTATAAACTTCTCTATCTTCTCCTTGGATTCAAAATCCTTTGCGTAGAAGTTTATAGACGTGGGAGATGCCGCCTCTGCCGCTCCGAGAGTCTTCATAGTCTCATCGTAGGTAGCGTCAACGTCGGCAGCCATTTTGTAAAGAGTTTCCTCGAGGAGCAAGAAATCCTCGTCGGCAGCATCCATAGTGGAGAGTATTGCAACGAATATCTCGTCGGTTACAGTCATAGTTTTAATACTCTCGGTCATTTCGGTGTATATACCGCTCATAGCCTCGTCGCCAGCCAAGGAAACAAGACCCGGCATACCTGTGGGAAGCTGCTCGTTTGCGGGAATGCCTGTGAGAGCTACGTATATCTGCGAAGCATCAAGAACGGGAAGAAGGGTTATTAAGTTATCCTTTGTTACTGTTATCTTCTTGTCGGGAGATACCTGAGATACTGCGGTAAAGAGCATATCCACCTGCGACATTGGCATGGGAGAAACCGCAACCGATGCGTTTTTAACTCCCTCGGTAGCGAGTATTGCCGAGAGCACGTCTGCCTGCTTATCAACGGGCAAGAGGAAAAACATTTGTGCAAAGCTATCCTTGGTTACGTTAATCTGGCTTGAGAACTCAGGGTTCGTCATAATGCTCTGAGTCATATATGCGTAGAACTGCGCCTTGGTGGAGTCGTCGATCTTGCTGAGAAGATCGCCTATGGTTTCGGGGGTGTAGTGCGTTCTTTCGTACTTAAGACCCGTAAGAACGTTATAATCGGGAGTAGCCTTTTGCTGCTTTACTATTTCGCTTTCGGAATTCATAGCAAGCAACTTATCGGTAAGAGCCTTGGTGTATCCGATAGCACCCGAAATAGAGGATGCGGTTGCGTCCTCGCGAGGACGGATGATACCCGTGATCTTAAGCTCGATACCCTTTTCGGCAAGAATGCTATCAAGATTTCCAACGAGATAATCGGAGTTCTCGGTCCATACGGGGTAGCTTACGCCGTTTACCTCGTAATTAGTCTTGGTCGAATCCTTAACGTAAAGATCGGGGTTGTTAACAAGCGTGAGCTTCATGCTTGTAAGCTCTTCAAAGGTGAAGCTTGTCTTGTCGGTTTCCTCGGGCTTGTAGTTTGTGAGGTCAACGCTCTTAAGCTCCTCGGTGTCGAGAATACCGAGCATATAAAGAGTCATCTTGCTCAACGAGTTGTTTTGGCCTACAACAAGCACTACCTCATCATAGCTGTCGGGCCATTCGCCGTAGATAACGTCGTACTGCTGATCGAGAAGCTCTTGGTTGTTTATCATTTCGCTCAAAACGTTAACAGCACCGGAGCTTGATGCCATTTCGCTGATAGCCTCAAGTCCCTTGATGTTTGAGAGCATCTCCTTGATTCCCAATTCACGGTAGTCAATAGTATCCTTGCCGTCCTTGGTAACGGGAACCGAGTTGTAGACCTTCATATTGATATCGTAGGTGTATTGAATATCACTTACGTACTTGTTTATTTCCTCGGAGTTCTCGTCAAGATATTTCTTGAAGGAAACAAGGTCGTTCGTGGTGGTTGAGGTCATTGCCTGAACCATCTTATCAAGCGAATTATCAACGTAGATAAGATTTTCATCACGCTCTGCGTTGGCAATATCCTCGGCTTCCATCATAGCCTCCATCATTGCCATCGTATCGGTGGTTTGCTTTTGTATCGTTAACGGATAGGTTGAGAGGGTGTCCTCCTGAACCTGATTTATAAAGATGTTGATACCGTTTGAGAGCGAGAGAATAAGCGCAATTCCTATAATACCGATACTGCCCGCAAAGGACGTGAGCACGGTTCTTCCTTTTTTGGTAAGAAGGTTCTTAAAGGAAAGTGAAATTGCCGTTCCAAACGACATCGATTTCTTCTTATTTTGTGCTTTTTCAAGCTTTTTATTCTTTCTAAGCTCGATAAGCGCCGCCTCGTCCTTGGCAACGAGAGCATCGTGCTCGGCTTCATCTATCGGGAAGGTGTCGCCAACAACCTTACCGTCGGAGAGACGAACGATTCTTGTTGAATATTCCTCGGCAAGCTCGGGGTTGTGAGTTACCATTATAACAAGACGGTCGTGCGCTACCTCCTTTAAGAGGTCCATAATTTGAATACTCGTTTGAGTATCAAGCGCACCCGTAGGCTCGTCGGCGAGAAGGATATCGGGGTTGTTAACAAGCGCACGAGCAATTGCTACACGCTGCATCTGACCGCCCGACATTTGGCTCGGCTTTTTGTTGAGCTGATTTCCAAGGCCTACCTTGGTAAGTGCCTCGATAGCTCTTGCCTTACGCTCGGATTTCGAGACACCCGAGAGGGTAAGTGCAAGCTCTACGTTTGCAAGCACGGTTTGGTGAGGAATAAGGTTGTAGCTCTGGAATACGAAGCCTATAGAATGGTTTCTGTATGCGTCCCAATCCTTGTCCTTAAATGATTTTGTTGATTTTCCGTTGATAACGAGATCTCCCTCGCTATATCTCTCAAGTCCACCGATGATGTTGAGAAGCGTGGTTTTTCCACATCCCGAGGGTCCTAAAATAGAAACGAACTCGTTTTCTCTGAAGCAAAGACTTACGCCGTCAAGCGCCGCGAGTGAGGTATCACCCGTTTTGTATAACTTGCGTATGTTTTTAAGTTCAAGCATTTTACGTTTCCTTTCATGTTAAGTTGTATTTATATGAATATGTATAACATATTAACATCAATTTTTAACGGCGTATAATACAATATGTTAACGATTGATTATTATTTTTTAATTTTTTGTTAACTAACGATATATTTCGTCAAATATTGCTCATATAGGGATTTTTTTCAGCTTCCTCGAGCATTTTTGCGATTACCTTAGCGTAATCGTCAGCACCGAAGATAGCAGAGCCCGCAACTATTACGTTTGCGCCGTCTTGCGTAAGGAGACCTATGTTGTCGGGTCCTATTCCGCCATCGACCTCGATATCGATAGAGTATCCGTTAGCGTCGGCGTATTCCTTGAGCGCACGTATTTTTGGAAGAGTTTCGGGTATGAGCTTTTGACCGCCAAATCCGGGCTCAACTGTCATTATGAGAACCATATCGAGCAAAGGAAGATAGGGGAAAATAGACTCTACAGGGGTGTTAGGCTTTACCGAAATAGCCGATTTTATACCCTTTGATCGAATATAAGAGAGCGTTTCCTCTATTTTGTCGGTGCTTTCTGCGTGTATAGTTATAACGTCGGCTCCCGCAGAGGCGAAATCGTCTATATATCGCTCGGGGCGCTCTATCATAAGATGAACGTCAAAAGCTATATCAGTGTGCTTTCTTAAACGCTTGATGACGGGCGCGCCGAATGTGATGTTGGGCACGAATGCGCCGTCCATAACGTCAAGGTGGAGATATTTTGCACCTGCCGCCTCAACCTTTTTTACGTCGTTTGCAAGATCGGCAAAGTCTGCCGAAAGTACCGATGGTGAAATGATAGTCATAAAAAGCTCCTTTTCGCAGTAACCAAGAGTCTTGGATGCGCATAAAATTTTAGCAGTAACGCAAATTCTTTCGGCAAAAAGACATTAAAAGTAAGGGACTCAAAATTCTGCTTTGCCGAAAATATGCGTGTAGAGCTGTTTCAAATACAAATTTGGAACAGCTTTTTTGATTTTTGTGGTGTATCTCGTCAAATATGACGTTCCCGTAGGGAATAGGCAGATTTAGGCGAGAAGCAATTTCAGTAGATGAGGTCAAATATGACATTCCCGCTCAATAATGCATACAGAGTGCGCCGCGATCCCTTCACCGCTTCCCGTAAATCCAAGACG
>JAZLCC010000210.1:0-2394 GCA_045614065.1 Eubacteriales bacterium
GATAGAAAACAATAAAATTTTATATTTTCCCGCCCCGCCGTGTCATCCTGAGCGGAGTCGAAATCCGAGTGAAACGAGGATCGAACGATGGGTAACATCGTTCGGGATCTCGGCGGAAATATAGCAAAACCTCATTAGGGATCCCGCTTTGCGCCCTCCCTTGGGTCGGGTTCGACTACGAAAATCTCACACCGTGAGATTTTCTCCGCTCAGGATGACACGAAAGAGGTTTGTTTAGGATTTTTAATATAAATAAGCGAAAAATAAGGGAGAACCCTCGTTGAGGGTTCTCCCTTGTTTTTCTCAAAAAGCGATTTGATTTGTATTAAAATCTAAATCATACACCGCTCTTTGCTTTATTGTTCGTCCAAGGTATTGTTTATGGCCTTAGACATATTAACAGTAACGATAACGCCATCAACGTTATTACCGCTTATTTCATAAGCGTAGTTCACAGGAATCTTAACGTCGGTTTTGGGGCAATAGTAAGCAACGTAGTTACCGCTTGCGTCGAGAGTCATAGGAAGCTCGGGCGTTGCGTTCTTAAGCTGCTTGAGGTAGTTATCAAGCGAGAGACCTCTTGTCTTCATTGCGGTTGCGTGAGTAACGCCAACGTATCTAAAGATGTTAGAGCCTGCCGAGATAGCTACAAAGCCGTACTTGTGAGCGTTTGAATAGATCCAATTATAGGTATCAACCTTTGCAATAGAGCGCTGATCGTTTATATTATTGGTTGCATAATCGTGGAAATAGCTGAGTGCAATTGCCTCACCGCTCGAAAAGATAGCATCCTGCGTTTCAACTGCGCTTATATCATATGCGCCCGAAATGAAGATGTTATCATCCTTCTTTGCCTCGTAGAATGCCTTGAGCATCTTGTTGAGTGCGGCAGCCGTTTCCTCGGTAGCGTGATATTTTTCACGAACGGCGTTAAGAACCGAGTAGGTGTTGTCGCCCGCTTCGGTCTTGGGTCTATCGTCTCTCTTTTGGAGATTTACGAGCTCGGGAGTACCGTTATAACGATTGTTTGCGTTAAGCGTAAGGAGATTTCCTGAGTAGACGGCTGAATCAGAAAGCTCCTTGCTTGCAAGCTCGCCGATATTTACAATCTCTTCTGTTTCATCATTTTCGTTATTATTAAAGTTCATATTCGAGGTTGCATCAAAAACTATGCATATAACGAATGCAATGAGCGCTACGACCAAAATGAGCGCCGTTGCGACAATAGCTATAGCACAGTTTTTTTTCGCTTTGCGTTCCTTTTCGCTATTACCGCTTAATAAGGTCTCTAAAAAAGACATTTTGAAATCCTCCTTATAGTATTATTGATTATTAAAAAATAGAATTTTTTGCTCAACCGATTGCCTCGGGAGCCTTTTTGAAAAAATCGATAAGCTTACCTCCCCTGATGCAGGGGAGGCATTTTAAGCTTTAATTTGTTATAACGATTAGTCAGCGTCCTTGATGGAGAAGTCCATACGGCCCTTCTTATCAAGACCCATAAACTTAACCTTAACGGTAGATCCAACGTCGATATCAGCGTCGGTTACTTTGTTGATTCTTCTTGTGGTAATCTTGGAGATGTGAACCATTCCTTCCTTGCCGGGAGCGTACTCAACGAAGCATCCGATATCCTCGTTGGGCTTGTCCTTGCTTGCAAGGATCTTAACAACGGTACCTGTGTAGGTAGCGCCTACCTCGGGCTCAAATACGATAGCGTCTATCATAGCCTTAGCCTTTGCAGCCTTCTCGCCGTTGGGAGAAGCAATGCAGATAACGCCTTCGTCGTTAATGTCAACCTTAGCGCCGCTTTCAGCAACGATCTTCTGAATTACGGAACCGCCCTTACCGATAACTTCTCTTATCTTGTCGGGATCGATCTTAAAGCTTGTCATCTTGGGAGCGTACTTGGAAACCTCAGCTCTGGGAGCCTCGATTGCCTTAAGAATAACCTCGTCGATGATGTAATCACGGCCAACGTGGGTCTGTGCCAAAGCAGCCTTGATTATCTCGGGGGTAAGACCGTCAACCTTAAGGTCCATCTGGATAGAGGTGATACCCTTGTGAGTACCTGCTACCTTAAAGTCCATATCTCCGTAGAAGTCCTCAAGACCCTGAATGTCGAGCATTGTATCCCAGCTTCCGTCCTCAGCGGTGATAAGTCCGCAGGAGATACCTGCAACGGGAGCTTTTATCGGAACACCTGCGTCCATAAGAGCGAGGGTAGATCCGCAAACAGATCCCTGAGAGGTCGAACCGTTAGAGGAAACTACGTCGGAAACGAGTCTTATTGCATAGGGGAATTCCTCGGGCGAGGGAAGAACGGGAACGAGCGAACGCTCTGCAAGAGCGCCGTGTCCGATCTCACGTCTACCGGGGCTTCTGGTGGACTTA
>JAZLCC010000211.1:0-7183 GCA_045614065.1 Eubacteriales bacterium
AAGGGGATAGGACCTAAGATAGCGGTGCGAATTGTTGAGGCATACGGCGAGGATAGCTTCGACGTTATAGAAAATCACCCTGAGTGGCTTGCAGATTCAATTAAGGGTCTTTCCTTAAATACCGCCATAGCGGCATCCGAGAGCTTTAAGGAGCAGGCGGGTATAAGAAGCGCTATGCTGTTCTTCCGCAATTATTTTGGAGCGGCTACTACCGTGCGCATCTATAAAAGATGGGGAAGCGCCTCGGTTGACGTGGCAAAGAAGAATCCTTACAGACTTTGCAATGAGATTGACGGCATAGGCTTTGAGCGTGCCGATGCGCTTGCGGCAGGAATTGGAATGAAGAACGATAATTTTGATAGAATTATGAGCGGTCTTTATTACGTTCTTTCTCGCAATGCAGCGCAAAACGGCCACGTTTGCTTGCCACGCAAAAAGCTTTGCGAGGACGCAGGCGAGCTTTTGGGCGTTGACGTTGAAACCTGCGACAAGGGCGTTTCCGAGCTTTTAAGGCTTGAACGCTTCAAATATATCGTTCGTGATGACGTACAGCTTATCTATACCAAAAAGGATTATGATGACGAAAAATATATAGCGCACAAGCTTTTGATGCTTGATAAGATGTGCGCCGCCGTCGATCTTCGTGATATTGATAGATTTATTGAGGGCGAGGAGCGCCGTTCGGGCATAAAATATGCATCCTTGCAAAAGAGAGCTATATCCGATGCCTTGCGCTACGGCGTAATGGTTCTTACGGGCGGACCCGGTACGGGTAAAACCACCGTTGTTCGTGCGTTGCTTAGAATATTTGAGAGCATGGGATTGTCGGTAGCGCTTGCCGCGCCTACGGGAAGAGCCGCAAAACGACTCTCCGAGGCTACGTCGAGCGAGGCGAAAACCATACACCGACTTTTAGAGATGGGATATGAGAACGACGGAAGAATGGCATTCCGCCGTAACGAGTACGATCTTTTGGACGAGGAGGTTATTATAGTTGACGAGGCGTCTATGATAGATAATGCGCTTATGGGAGCGCTTCTTAAATCTATTAAGATTGGCTCGAGAATAATTATAATCGGCGACTCGGATCAGCTTCCCTCAGTGGGAGCGGGTAACGTGCTCCGTGATATAATCGAGAGTGAGCGCTTTTCTACCGTTTGCCTAACCGAGATATTCCGTCAGGCAGAGGAGAGCCTTATAATAAGAAACGCTCACGCTATAAATAAGGGCTTGATGCCCGATCTTTCGGTTAAGGATAACGATTTCTTCTATCTTCGTAGAGGAGATGACAGACAAATTGCGCAGACTATAACCGAGCTTTGCCGCGACAGACTTCCAAAGGCGTACGGCGAGCTTGCTAAAAACGGAATTCAGGTTATTTGCGCCTCACGAAAGGGCGAGGCGGGAACCGAGAGCCTTAATATTATTTTGCAGGGTGCGCTAAATCCGCCTCATAGAGCAAAGCGTGAATACAAGTTCCGTGAAAAGCTCTTCCGCGAGGGCGACCGAGTTATGCAAACGAGAAATAATTACGATATCTATTGGGAGCGCACCGTTGACGGTAGCGAGGGCTATGGAATATTCAACGGCGATATCGGAACGATAACCTCTATCGATGCAAGCGATGGCACGTTTGATATGCTTTTTGACGATAAAAAGGTTGTTTACGATATTTCCTTGCTTGAGGATATCGAGCACGCTTATGCGATAACAGTGCATAAGAGTCAGGGAAGCGAATACCCAATTGTGGTTATGCCTATGTGCAGTGCGGCTTATATGCTTCACACTCGAAATCTGCTTTACACGGCGGTAACGAGAGCGCAGAATATGGTAATTCTCGTAGGACGTGAGGATATAGTTTCCGAGATGGTAAATAATAATCATCAAACGCTTCGCTACACAGGTCTTGCAACAAGACTTATGATAAAGAAGGAAAGCTAATGAGAGAGGAAACTAAAAAAGAGGCAATAATGCTTTTTAAAAAGCTTTGCGTTGTTAAAAAGTGTGTAAGATGCAGAGAGCCTCTTGACGTGCTTGATTTTGAAAGTGCATTTTGCCCCCGATGCAGAGAGGGGTATTTGAGCGCAAAAATGGATATTTGCCCCGATTGCTCGCTTATGGCAAGTGAATGCAGATGTGTTCCAAGGCTTTTGGCAAAGGATAAGATAATTGCGTTAAGACGCTTGTTCTTCTACTCAAAGGATAGGGCAAGAGAGCCTCAAAATAGGCTTATATATTTTTTGAAGGCTAATAAATCGCGCAGAGTTGCCGATTTTGTGGCAAAGGAGCTTTATGTGCTGATTGAAGAGGAGCTGAAGGTAAAGGAAATTTGCGAAAAGCCTCTTATTGTGGCAATACCTCGCTCACATAAATCCCGTGTTCGCTATGGATTTGACCAATCGGCGGTGGTTGCGCTCTCGCTTTCAAGGCTTTACGGCTTTGAATATTGCAACGCATTCAAGCGCCGTAGAGGAATGCCCCAAAAGAGACTCACCGCAGGCGAGCGAAGAAAAAATATAAAGCGATTAGTTCGTGTAAGAGATAAAAATTCGGGTGTGATAGAGGGTAGGACGGTCATTTTGCTTGACGACGTTGTAACAACGGGAGCAAGTATGTCGGCGTGCGCTCAGCTTCTTTACGAGAGGGGAGCGAAAAATATTCTTTGTATTGCAATTTCAAGTGATTTAAAGAGCTAAAAAGCGCTAAAAGTCGAAAGAAAACTATTGCAATTTTTAAATATTCATAGTATAATGTATATGTATGATTTTTTGAAAGGAGGACGGTATGTCATTTTTTAAGCCAAAGCAGATATTTTCAAGAGATATCGGTATAGATCTCGGCACGGCTACCGTACTCGTTTTCGTCGAGGGCAGAGGTATTGTGCTTAACGAGCCCGCCTTTGTTGCCGTTGATACCTCGCTTGATCAGATAACCAAGATAGGCAAGGATGCGCAGGCTATGCTTGGCAGAAACCCTGCTAATATCGAGATAGTTCGTCCTCTTAAGGACGGCGTTATCAGCAAGTATGAGGTAACGCAAAAAATGATACAGTATTTTTACCGCCGTGCTTGCGGAGGCTCTGTTGTTCATCCCCGAATGGTAATTTGTGTTCCCACGGGTATTAGCGAGGTAGAGGAGCGCGCAGTTATTGATGCGGGTATTCAGGCTGGAGCAAGAAAGACCTATCTTATTGAGGAGCCTGTTGCGGCGGCTCTCGGTGCGGGAATAGATATTCTCGGTCCCGTTGGTAATATGATAGTTGATATCGGTGGGGGAACGACCGATATTGCGGTTATTTCAATGGGTGGAGTTGTTGTTTCGCAATCGATAAAGATAGCGGGCGATAAGTTTGACGAGGCTATTGCAAGATACGTAAGACGTAAGTTTAACGTTGCGATAGGCGAGCGCACCGCAGAGAAGATTAAAAAGCAGATAGGCGCTGTTTACGAGCATAACGAGGCAATGACTATCGACGTTAAGGGAAGATGCCTTATTCAGGGTCTGCCCAAGAATATAACACTCACCTCAAAGGAGATGCTTGAGGCAATGATGGAGCCTATTTCGTCAATTCTTGACGCAATATGCACCGTTATTGAGAACACGCCGCCTGAGCTTATGGGAGATATTCTTAAAAACGGAATATACCTTGCGGGTGGCGGAAGCATGCTTATGGGACTTGATAAGCTTATCGAGGACGTTACCGGTATCAAGACGAGAAAGGTAAAGGACCCCATTCAGTGCGTAGCACTTGGTACGGGCAGAGTTCTCGAGCTTTTGGATAGCTTTCCCGACGGCGGAACGATCGATCTTTCCAAATATCGCAGAAAGAGATAATAAAATAATGAATTTAATGAGGCTGGCGAATTTTGTCAGCCTCAATGATTTAAGGAGGTAAAATTTATGTTGGCAGAGGGCTTTAAGTATAGAGGTCTTATAGAATATTTTGAGAGGGTTTCGGCAATTCCGCGCCCAAGCTTTCACGAGGAGAGAATAGCCGAGTATATCTGCAATTTTGCAAGGGAGCGCGGATATTTTTGCCTTTGCGATGACCACAACAACGTTTTTGTTCGTATGCCCGCAAGCGAGGGACGAGAGAGCGAGGATGCTATTTTGTTGCAGGGGCATACCGATATGGTGTGTGAGAAAAATGCCGACGTCGAGCATGATTTTATGACGGAAGGCATAGAGCTTTATGAGAGAGAGGGATATATACGAGCTCGCGGAACAACTCTTGGAGCAGATAACGGAACCGCCGTTGCAATGATGCTCTATATTCTTGACGGGGCAGAGGGATATTTAAAGAGCCACCCGACAATAGAATGTCTTTTTACCTCTTCCGAGGAAAAGGGACTTGTTGGCGCCGGCGCATTCGACTATAGCGTTGTAAGCGCTACTCGAATGATAAATATGGATAGCGCAGATGAAAGTGAGATAATAATTGGCTGTGCAGGCGCTCAGCACTCTGAGCTTATTCTTGACGCAACCGTTGAAGAAATTGAGGAAAATGCCTTTAAGGTAGGCGTTCGCGGACTTTACGGCGGACACTCGGGCGAGGATATACATAAATCCCGTGCAAATGCAAACAAGCTTCTCGGCAGAGTGCTTGAAGCTATAAGGAATGCTTGCAATATCCGCCTTTCCTCTGCTTTTGGCGGAAATAAGGATAATGCAATACCCCGTGAGAGCGCGGCGGTCATAGTTTGTGATGATCCGAACGCTTTAAAGGAGCTTTTGAACAAGCTTTCTGTTAAGATAGGCGGTGAAATGTCTGAGGACGATAGATCGCTTGAGCTTTACTGCGAGAGCCTTCCGCTTGAAAAGAGAACGGTATTTTCAAAGAAGGATAGTGATAATATAATCTCTTTTTTGGCAAGCGTTCCGAACGGTGTTTTCAAGATGTGCGACGGACTTGATTCTTTGGTTGAGTTTTCACGAAATCTCGGTATAGTTGAAGCAGATGCAAAAAATGCCAAGGCGATGTTTGCTTTTATGTCTCGTTCTCCTAAGGAATCGCAGATAGAGGAATCAAATGCCGAGCTTTCAGTTTATGCCGAAAGATACGGAATGCGCCACGAGAGATTGAATTCCTATTCGGGCTGGGACGGTAGCCCCGATTCTCCATTGTGCAAGCTTTACGCAAGCTGTTACAAAGAGCTTTTTGGCAAGGAGTGCACTGTAAACGTTCTTCATGCGGGTCTTGAGTGTGGCATAATCAAGCATCTTTGCCCACAGCTTGATATAATTTCCTCCGGAGCGATCGTGCTCGATCTTCATTCACCCGATGAGGCATTGAATATCGCTTCGTTTGAGCGCTTTTTCTCGGTTATAATATTGGTATTGACAAATTGTTAAAAATATGTTATTATAATATTATATAAAAATTTGAAGAAAATCCTTATTTTTTTGTGGAGGTTATATGAAAAAGAGGCTTCTTATCATTTTAAGCTTGATTTTGGTGCTTACTATGGTATTTGCTTTGCCCAGCTGTAAGTCAAAGCCGGGTGCAGAAAATACCGACACCGATATCGAGACCGAGGCTCCCGACACCGATGCGGGAGATAATAACGTTGGCGATCCCGACGGTTCGATTACCGACGATGACTCCGATGATGATTCTGACAGCAGTGATTATGATGACGGAAACGGCGATAACAACGACGACGGAAACGGCGACAATAACGACGACGGAAACGGCGACAACAACGACGACGGAAACGATGACAACGAAGAAGAGTTCGTTGACAATTCCATGCCTGTTCTCAACGGCAATAAGGTAACCTTTGGTTCCTATCCTCAAAGCGAGGTAACGAACAGCGCTTTGATAGTAGAGCTTGAAGCAAAGGCAATCGATTGGGAGCTTAATAATGGCAAATGGTATGCGAACGTTGTTAAGGACGGCGTTAGATATATGGCTATAACCGAAACCGACAGCTCCGAGGCAGTATGGTTTAAGTATGAGCCCATTACGTGGACTGTTCTTGAGCAGAAAGACGGAAAAGCATTCATTCTTTGCGATATGATAATTGACGCAAAGGCGTTTGGTGCTACAAGCAACTATGAGAATAGTAATATTAGAATTTGGCTTAACGTTGAATTTATCAATAATGCATTCAGTGAGCTTCAGCAGGCTGTAATTCTCACTACCTTGGTAGAGAACGACGATAACGTAATCGGTGATTACAGCAACGGAAACAAGTTCTTCTGCAATGATACCAATGATAAGATCTTCTTGCTCGCAAAGGGCGAGGTCAAGAATTCGGCTTACGGATTTAATTCAGATGCAGACAGACAAATGTCTGTAACCGATTACGCCGCATATAACGGCGCGTACGCAGACGAAAACGGCCTTGGCTGGTGGTGGTTGCGTACACCTTACTATAACTCTAATGCCGCAGACAGAAACGATCTTGCACATAACATAAAGGTAGCGGGAAGTATTTGGAATACTAACGTAGTTACTACAACGGGCGGTATAGTTCCCGCAATGTGGATAGAGCTTGCAAACGAGCCTGCTCCCGATCCTGATCCTACACCCGATCCCGATCCTACACCCGATCCCGATCCCACACCCGATCCCGATCCTACACCCGAGACCGATGTTCCCTCTATAAATAAGGACGTAGCAACCGCTCCCGTTCGTAACGGTGATAAGGTTATCTTCGGTTCTTACCCTCAGAGCAAGGTTACAAGTGGCGCTTTGTTGGCAACTCTTAACGCAAAGAACGTTAAGTGGATTTCGAGCAACGGTATGCTCTATGCAGACGTAACCGTTGACGGCGCTAACTACCGTGGAATCAAGGCTACTGCAAACGGTGAAGCAGAGTGGTTTAAGTTCGAGGCTCTCTCGTGGACCATTCTTGAGGAAAAGGACGGCAAGGCATTCCTTCTTTGCGATATGATAATTGACGCAAAGGCGTATTCTTCCGCTACAAATAACAACTACGCAAACAGTGATATAAGAGCTTGGCTCAATGCCGACTTTATTAACACCGCGTTCGGTGATCTCCAAAAGGAGATCATTGCTACAACCGTAGTAGAGAACAATGATAACGTAATTGGTGATTACAGCAACGGAAACAAATTCTTCTGCGATGATACCAATGATAAGATCTTCTTGCTCGCAAAGGGCGAGGTCAAGAATTCGGCTTACGGCTTTAGCGCTGATAGCGATAGAAAGATGACC
>JAZLCC010000212.1:0-3316 GCA_045614065.1 Eubacteriales bacterium
TTGGAACGTATACGCCGTCTGAGGTCATTTTAAATCTCGGAGCATCAAAGGCTCCCGAAATATCGGATTTCATTCGTTCCTCTTTGGGCGCAATGCTTAACGATAATCGCCCAACGCAGTTCCAATACGAGGATGCAAAGGCGCGTGTCGGCGCACAGTTCTTTGGAGTAATCAAGGATTCGCATCTCGAGAGTAAGCCATTGGTTTGCGCACTCGGGGCGCTCCTTTCCTACGTCGAGGAAACGCAGAAAAAGGATATATCCTACATAAAGGATCTTAACGTATATACCGACGGACAGTATCTTGAAATGGATATTAACACTCGTCGCAATCTTGAGCTTGTGCAAACTATGCGCACCAAGGAAAAGAAGGGCTCGCTTCTCGGCGTGCTTGATAAAACGGTCAGTGCCGCAGGCGCAAGAATGCTCACACAGTGGGTCGAGCATCCGCTTTTGCGTATATCCGATATAACGAGAAGACAAAACGCCATCGAGGAGCTTTACGGAAACTTTATTCTCCGTGAGGAGATCAAGGAGCTTCTCTCAAACGTTCTCGATATAGAAAGACTTGTAACAAGAATAGTTTACGGCACGGCAAATGCAAGAGATCTTCGCGCGGTTGCCAATACCGTAAAAATATTGCCCGAGCTTAAGGAGCTTTTGGCTTCCTGCCGCTCCGATGAGCTGTCTTCACTTTGCGAGGAGCTTGAAACGCTTGAGGACGTCTACTCTAAAATAGACGTTGCTATATGTGAAAATCCCCCCGTATCAATCAGAGAGGGCGGAATGATAAGCGAGGGCTTTAATGCCGACGTTGATTATCTTCGTTCGGTAATGACCGACGGCAAGAGCTGGATAGCAAGAGTTGCCGAGGAGGAGAGAGCAAGAACGGGTATTAAGACCTTAAAGATAGGCTACAACAAGGTGTTCGGATACTATATAGAGGTTTCAAAATCCTTTGTGAACGCCGTGCCCGAGGATTATATCCGCAAGCAGACTCTTGCAAACGGCGAGCGTTACATAACGCAGGAGCTTAAGGATATGGAGGCAACTATTTTGGGTGCATCCGATAAGCTTCAAAGCCTTGAATATGAAATATTCTGCGAGGTAAGACAGTACGTTGCGGATAACAGCGCAAGATTGCAAAAGGCGGCCGCCTTGCTTGCAAGACTTGACGTATATCAAAGCCTTGCAACGGTGGCGTTTAAAAACAAGTATATTCGCCCCGAGGTTGATAAGAGCGACGTGATCTCAATCAAGGATGGCAGACATCCCGTGGTTGAGCAGTTCGTAAAGGATTCTTATTTCGTTCCAAATGATGCCGAGCTTGATACTAAGCGAAACAGGCTTATGCTCATAACAGGTCCTAATATGGCGGGTAAATCGACGTACATGCGTCAGGTGGCTATCATAGTCGTAATGGCGCAGATAGGCTCATTCGTTCCCGCAAATGAGGCGAGAATAGGCGTTATAGATAAGCTTTTCACACGCGTGGGAGCATCCGATGACCTCGCAAGCGGTCAATCGACCTTTATGCTTGAAATGAATGAGGTCGCATATATTCTTCGCAATGCAACAAGACAAAGCCTTATCATATACGATGAGGTCGGCAGAGGAACCTCAACCTTTGACGGAATGAGCATAGCTCGCGCTATCGTGGAATACACAAACGGAAAGAAGATAGGCGCAAAGACGCTCTTTGCAACGCACTATCACGAGCTTACCTCGTTGGAGGATGAATTTGAGGGAATAGTTAATTATAACATTGCCGCAAAGAAGCGCGGCGATAATATAACCTTTTTGAGAAAGATTGTAAGAGGCTCGACAGATGATAGCTACGGTATCGAGGTTGCGAAGCTTGCGGGAATTCCTAATGAGGTAATAAAGCGTGCGCGCGAGGTGCTTGCCTCGGTAGAGCGTACGGCAAAGGCAATAGGCGAGAGCAACGCTCCGCAAAAGGAGATCGACGATTCGCTTATCAGTATAGACGATTTTGTAAAGGAGCAGGTAATAGAGGAGCTTCGCGCCGTTGATATCAACACGCTTTCGCCCTATGAGGCAATGAGCTTCCTCTTCAATTTGCAAAAGCGTTTAAAGTGAAATTTGGATTTTAAAAAATTTAGTGAAGGGAGGATACCTTTAAATGGGAAAGATAAACGTTTTATCCTTTGCCGTTGCAAATTTAATAGCCGCAGGTGAGGTTGTGGATAGACCCTCGTCGGTTATAAAGGAGCTTTTGGAAAATGCAATAGACTCGGGAGCCGACAGTATAACCGTTGAGATACAAAACGGCGGTGTTACCTATATGCGAGTTACCGATAACGGATGCGGAATTTCTAAAGAGGATCTTCCCGTTGCTATTCGCAGACACGCAACAAGCAAAATAAAGGATGCCGAGGACCTTAACGCTATTCTCACACTCGGATTTAGAGGAGAGGCACTTGCGGCTATTGCATCGGTTTCGGATATGCGAATAATATCAAAGCAGAGAGAGGCGCAAAACGGCGCAATGCTCGAAGCGAGCGGCGGAAATATTTTGGGTGTTACCGATCGTCCCGCCGCAGACGGAACTACGGTAATTGTTGAGAATTTGTTCTCAAACGTTCCCGCAAGAAAGAAATTTTTAAAGAAGGACGTTACCGAGGCTATGTCGGTTAGCGCAGTTGTCGAAAAAATAGCGCTTTCACGCCCCGATATCTTCTTTAAGCTCATTATAGACGGCAACGTTAAAATAGAAACCACGGGAGATAAGAGTCTGAAAAATACCGTTTACGCAGTGTTCGGCAGAGAGTTTTCCTCAAAGCTTATCGAGGCAAGGCTTTCGGTGGATGGAATTACGGTAAGAGGCTTTGTAGGCAGACCTGATAACGTACGCGCAAACAGGAATTATCAGAATTTCTTTATAAACGGCAGATACGTTAGAAGCAGAACGGCAATGGCGGCGCTTGAGCAGGCATATACGTCGTATATCGCAAGCGAGAGATTTCCTTGCTGTGTGCTTTTCTTGGATATAGACCCATCTCTCGTTGACGTAAACGTGCATCCCGCAAAGCTTGAGGTGAAATTCTCAAACGAAAAGCCTGTTTTTGAGGCGGTATATTATGCAGTGAGAGGTGCGCTTGAAGGCAACGCGCAAAGACCAAACGTCGCTTTGCCGCAAAAGCCGAAGGTAAGTAATGCGCACGTACCGATAGAGGACGGCAGACGCGAGTCGATGAAGTCGCTCCAAATCGAAGCCGAGCTTTATCGCAGGGCAACCGAAGCACCGCTCCCAACGCAAGCGCCGATTCAGCATACCCCTGTTAAAAATGAGGGTG
>JAZLCC010000213.1:0-2862 GCA_045614065.1 Eubacteriales bacterium
TTTGATATTTTTTGTAGAATATTTATGCAAAAAAATCATTCCGAACGGCTTCTTTTATACCTCGAAAAAAGAGAAAAAAGGGCGTCGAAAATAAGTGCTTTTAGGAGGTGAAAAAACGGGAGAAAAATTGCCGCTAAAGTCGCTTAAAATTCGACTTTTGAAGCTCAAAAAAGAGGGAAATAGGCTGGTAATGATTTCCATTAATTAAAAGAATTGTAAATAAATGTAAATATAATCCTAAATCAACAAAAAAGCAACACTTTTCGGTAAAAAATAAAACTTTTTTTAATAAAATTCTTAAAAATATTAAGCTTTTTGAAAAAATCTATTGATAATTTTTTTTTATTATTATATAATAAAGGCACAGAAGTGGTGAGAAATGGAGCGAAATGGTGGAATGTGAGCAGTGTGGGGCGGAAATGTCCTAAACCTCACAAAATATGCCCCAAATCCTTCAAAAACCCACAAAACCCTTACGGCGTAAGGAAAAATCAACGTAAGAAAAGCTAAAGAAAGGAGACAGCGATATGCAATTAGGCTTTTTAGGCGAGTTTAATCACGTAGTTGACGCAAAGAACAGATTGTTTATTCCCGCAAAGTTCCGCGATGGACTTGGCGAGACCTTTGTAATAGTAAAGCCCGTGCGTGGCAACTGTCTTCGTGCTTATTCTGCGGAGGGCTGGGAGGCTTGCTTGGCGCCTCTCCGTTCAATGAACCGTAAGGACGCCGAAAAGGTAATGAACTATTACGCAAGACACGCCATAACGGTTTCGCCCGACTCACAGGGAAGAGTGGTTATCACTCCTAAGCTCCTCGGTGAGGCGGAGATACAAAAAGAGGTCGTTATTCTCGGATGTAACGATTACGTTGACATCTGGTCGCTCGAAAGCTACAATGCAATGGTTGCAGAGGAAGATCAAGAAGAGTTGCTTGACATCCTTGAACGTAACGGACTTTAATTGCAGATATGGCAGAGAAGAAAAACGATATAGAGTTTTCGCATTACTCGGTGCTTCTTAACGAGTGCTTGGATGGACTTGATATAAAGCCCGACGGAATTTACGTCGATGGCACTGCGGGCGGCGCAGGGCATTCGACGCAGATTGCAAAGCGACTCGAGAGCGGAAGACTCGTTGCAATAGATCAGGATGAAACGGCAGTCGCCGTGGCAACGGAGAGACTTTTGGCAACGGGCAAGAACACGACGGTTGTTCGAAGCAACTTTTGCGAGGTCGCAAGGGTTTGCAAGGATCTTTCAATAGACGGCATCGACGGCTTGCTTCTAGACTTGGGAGTTTCCTCGTATCAGCTTGATACGGCGGAGAGAGGATTTTCCTACAACGCAGACGCGCCGCTCGATATGCGAATGGATAACAGAAAATCTTTGAGCGCTTACGAGGTGGTAAACACCTATTCGGAGCAACAGCTCAAAAAAATACTTTTCGAATACGGCGAGGAGCGATTCGCACCGCAGATAGCGGCGGCAATCGTAAGAGCACGTGAGAAAAAGCCGATAGAGAGCACAAGAGAGCTCTCGGACCTCATTAAGTACGCAATGCCGAGCTCGGCTCGCGAGGGTGGACATCACCCCGCAAAGCGAAGCTTTCAGGCAATCAGAATAGAGGTCAATTGTGAGCTCGACGTTATCGAGCCCGCAATAAGAGATGCGGTAGCGCTTCTTAACAAGGGCGGTCGCATCGCAATAATAACCTTCCATTCGTTGGAGGACAGAATCGTAAAGCAGACCTTCGCATCCTTAGCATCCGGATGCACCTGCCCAAAGGATTTTCCAATATGCGTTTGCGGTAACAAGCCAAAGGTTAAGGTGGTTAATAAAAAGCCGATCCTTCCATCCAAAAAAGAGCTTGAAGAAAATCCGCGCTCGAGAAGCGCAAAGCTTCGCATAGCGGAGAAAATTTAAAGAAGTAAAAAACACATGAAGATAGAAAGAAACATAGGGGGTAACTAAAAGCAATGGCAGTTGAAACCATGAATGATTCCTATAACCGCTGTATAGCAGAGCTTCGCGCAAGATACAGAGGAAAAGCAATTTCCAATAACGCAAAGCAAGAGGCTGCCGCACTTAAGGAACGCGACGCGCTTTCCGAGGGTAGCTCAACAGATAGATTCGTATTGTTTGATTCACGCTCGAAGATTGCGGATAGTTACCGCAGCGGAGTATACAACGGAAGCAGATATATGACGTCTGACGATTTCGTAAGATACTTTAAGAGCCGCAGAGCCTTCTATTCTCCCTCTGCCTACAAGGCACAGGAGGAGGCGGCAAAGGCGGCGGAGAACTCCGCAGTTCCCGCAAGAAAAAACGGGGCATCCCCGTCGAGCTTAACTCAAGGCGAGTCGGGCTCGAAGGAGAGTCACATACGAGGCCTTATATCAACCGCTAAAAGATTTGCTGAAAATTGGTTTCCCATGGAGCGAAAAGAGGGAAGAACCGAGGGTAAGCGCTTTAAGCTTCCCGTGTCTGCTATGGCAGGCGTAGCGGTTTTTGCCATTTCGATGACGCTTATAGTAAGCGGCTCGGTGCTCGTTGGCACGTCCGAGGGTGAGGTTGGCAAGCTTGATAGCCAGATAGCCTCGCTTAAGGCAGAAAAGGCCGACATTGAGGGAAAGCTTGATTTGAAGTATACGGTTGAGCAGATAGAGGCTGACGCAAAGGCTATGGGTATGATAAAGCGTCAGTATGCAGATAACGAGTACATCACTCTTAACTCGGATGACGAGATAGTTATTTACGATGACGGAGAGGATGAAAATCTCAGCTTGTCTACGCTTCTTTCGGCGTTTGGTATAAATCCCGAAGATTAAGATAGTTTCTCTTGGCATAGAAAAACTCAAAATTAC
>JAZLCC010000214.1:0-5476 GCA_045614065.1 Eubacteriales bacterium
ATAAGCTCGATATCCCAAGCGGGAACGTAGGGGTATCTGCGGAGATAGAGAGAATATTCGGGCAATATTTCGGCTACCCTTAAGGGGATAGCAAATATATCCTCGCTTCTGTGATAGACCGACACGGTAAGTGAGGGGCGATATGCTTGAATGGTTTTTACCGAGCCCGAGAGCGCTTGATTCTCTGCGCCCTCAACGTCGTATTTTATGTGGTCGATAGTAGTGTTACCAAGAACGTTGTCAAGCGAATCGGCGGCTATCTCAACGGTTTTTGCATTTGTCAAAGGGGCAAATGCTCCCGAATTTCGATTGGAGGAGCTATTGAAGATAAGAGCTTCGCTATGCGACCAAGCGGCAAGATTTTTGGGATAAAGCTTGACGTTTCCCGTATAGCTCTCGCAAAATGCGGAAAGCTTTTTATACGTGCGTGCGTCGGGCTCGAATGCGTATGCGTATTCAAGATTCGGGGC
The DNA here is from genome assembly GCA_045614065.1 of Eubacteriales bacterium. GTDB lineage: Bacteria > Bacillota > Clostridia > Oscillospirales > CAG-272 > HGM12713. The sequence continues at coordinate 471 of JAZLCC010000214.1, forward strand.
ATACTCAAGCATTTCGGCAAGAGTATCGCCTCTGTATGCGCCAAGGTCGGCAAATGAGCGAATGTTCTTTGCATCTATAAGTGAGAAGCTATCCTCACGGTTGCACTCCGCATCAAAAAGATGATCTATCCTTCCCGTGAGCTTATAGAGTATTACGTTATCGAATATTTTGCGTGAGAGCTCGTCGGCAAGAAGCGCGCGGGCGGAAAGTATTTTATCCTTGTTCTCATTAAAAAATTCTATGGTAAAAAGATTTTCTCCGCATACGGGAACGTCGGGAGCGTAAAGCTCGTATTCCTCGTTAATGCCCTTGAAGATGGAAAGCACGTCGGGCAGAGAAGAGCCGAACGATAGCAAAATTATCATTTCCTTGCCGTATTTTTCCTTTGCCTCGCTAAATGAGAGCACACGCTTTCCGTGAAAGGAATGTCCGCGCACAAATCCGTCGCTTGCAAAAAAGTCGGATACGGTAATATTATATTTTTCGCATACGGCAAGTATCTTATCGGCTCCGTTGCCCATTCCGTACATAACTACGGGGCGATCCTGTGATGAGAGATATTGCCAAAGGTCGAAACTTGGTGCTTTTTTCAATAAATCCATGTAAAACTCCTTGACGGTTTTTCTATATTATGGTATAATTATTCTGTATTTGTATTTTAACATAAAATGGAGGTAAAATCAATATGGATTGCTTATTTTGCAGTATCGTAAATGGCGATATTCCCTCAAAAAAGGCATATGAGGACGATGTTTGCTATGCTTTTTACGATATAGCTCCTCAAGCGGCGGTGCATATTCTTGTGATTCCCAAGGCGCATATTGCGTCGGTAGATGAAATCACGGCAGAGAACAGCGCGTGCGTTGCTCACATCTTCGAGTGTATTCCTAAAATCGCGGCGAGCGCGGGTATAAAGAACGGTTATAGAGTTATAACTAATTGCGGCAGCGATGCTTGCCAGTCGGTAAAGCATCTTCACTTTCACGTGATAGGCGGAGAACAGCTCTCTGAAAAAATGGCGTAGTATGGGACCTGGCATGCGTGGACCCGCAAGGGATAAAAAACAACCAAAGGTAGAACCGCCCAAGAACCTTAAGGATCTTCCAAGATACTTAAAGGAAACGGTTGGCGGATTCTTTAGTAGACTTTTTTATATATTCCGCATGGTTTGGAAAACGGGACCTTGGATCCTTATCACAATGCTTCTCGTTTGTATCTTTACAGGTATATTCCCACCGATAATTTCGGTTATTTCAAAGGATATTCTCAACGAGCTTGATTTATATATCCCCACGGCAGAGCCTGCGGTGATATTGGGAACAAAAATCTTCAGCCTTATAATATTCCTTTTTGTATTTAAGATACTTGAGGATATAATCGGACGTGTAAAGAGCTTTGTTACGCGTATTGCTGGCGAGAAGGTTGTAAGATACGTTCGTCTTGAAATAATGAACAAGGCAAAGGAGCTCGACGTTGCTTCCTTTGACCGCCCCGAGTTCTACGAAAAGCTCGAAAACGCAAACCGTGAGGCAGGGCACAGACCTATTCAGGTCCTCTCTGAAACCTTTGATATGATGAGTACCATCATAAAGTTTGCGAGCTATTTGGCAATAATTTTGGTAGTTCCCAATATGTGGTGGATGGCGCTTATTATGATAGCGGTATCTATCCCGAGCACAATAATCAACTTTACGTACAGACGTAAAACCGTTAATTATATGTGGCGCCGCTCCAAGGAGCGTAGACAAATGAGCTACTATACCGATCTTATGGTAAACAAGGATATGGTAAAGGAAATAAGAATGTTCAATCTTTCGAACACCTTTATCAAGCGTTATTCCGATACCTTTGAAATTTACTATAAGGGCTTGCGCAAGCTTATTGTAAGTGAGTATGCTTGGCATATAGGACTTGCAATAATCCATTCGGGCGTTACCTGTCTTTTCTACGTTCTCATAGCCTTAAAGGTTATGAACAACGAGTTTGAAATAGGTGATTTTACGCTTTACACAAGCGCACTCACCTCTGTTTCCGCATCGGTGGGAAGCCTTATTACTCACTCGGCGCATATCTATGAGGGTACGCTCTTTATAGATAACCTTATTTCCTTCGTTAAGGAAAAGCAGACCGTTGTACCGAGCATCGATAAGCCTGCTTCTATAGCCTACGGACAGCCTCATACCATTGAGTTTGAGAACGTTTCCTTCTCCTATCCCGGTGGTAAGCGTCAGGTGCTTAAGAATATCAATCTTAAGTTCCGTCCGGGTGAGACCGTTGTTTTGGTTGGACTTAACGGAGCGGGAAAAACAACCTTTATTAAGCTCCTCACAAGACTTTATGACCCCACAGAGGGAAGAATTTTGCTTGATGGAAGAGATATTAAGGAGTATGATACCGCAGAGCTTTACAAGATGTTCGGAATTATATTCCAAGACTTTGGAAAGTATGCGGCAAGCGTATCCGAAAATATCGAGTTCGGTAACGTAAATAAGGAGCCCGACGAAAAGCGCGTTCGCGAGGCGGCGGTTCAGGCAAATGCGCAGATATTTATAGACAAGCTTGTTGACGGCTACGATACGCCTCTTATGCGTTACTTCGAAAGCAACGGAACAGAGCTTTCTATCGGTCAGTGGCAGAAGCTTGCTATAGCGCGTGCATTCTACAGTGATGCGGATATACTTATTCTCGATGAGCCCACGGCATCTCTCGACCCGATTGCGGAGCAAGAGATATTCAATCAGTTCGATGCTCTTCGTGCAGATAAGACTACGATATTCGTATCTCACAGACTTTCAAGCGCAACTATCGCATCAAAGATAGTCGTTCTTGAATACGGCGAGCTCGTTGAAGAGGGAACTCACAAGGAGCTTATGGCAAAGGGCGGCAAGTATTACGAGCTCTTCTCAACTCAGGCTAACAGATATATCGAGAGTATGGAAGAGAATGCAGAGAATAAGCAATAAGGCATTTTTTGCCAAGCGGTAAAATTTGTTGACATTTTGCCGTGTCGGTTATATAATATTAAGGAAAACAATTTATTTAATTTTTTTGAAAAGGTGATAAACAATGAACATCAAGGTAGTAAAATTCGGTGGAAGCTCTTTGGCTGATGCCGAGCATTTCAAGCAGGTTGCAAGTATCATCAAGGCAGACCCCGCTCGCCGCTACGTAGTGGCATCGGCACCCGGTAAGCGCTCTAAGGATGATATTAAGGTAACCGACCTCTTCTACGAGTGCTACGAGCGTTCACGCACTCAGGAGAACATAGACGAGGTTTACAATAAAATTGTCGATAGATACAACGACATAATCGCAGGACTTGGTCTTGAGTTTGATATGAGCGGTGAGTTCGAGTACGTTAAGAGCGCTCTCCAGCACCGTTCTGGGAGAGATTTTGCCGCAAGCCGCGGTGAGTATCTCAACTCGCTTATCTTAGCAAAGTACCTCAAGTATGATTTTATCGACGCAGAGAACGTTATATTCTTTAAGGATAACGGCGCTCTCGATACCGATAAGACCAATGAGGCTATGCGCGAGGCTCTTCTTCAGCACAAGCACGCAGTTATCCCCGGATTTTACGGCGTAATGCCTAACGGAACCATCAAGACCTTCTCTCGCGGCGGTTCTGATATTACCGGCTCTATCGTTGCCCGTGCAGTTGATGCGGATATCTATGAGAATTGGACCGACGTTTCGGGATGCCTTATGGCTGACCCCCGAATCGTAGACGATCCTTGCCCCATTAAGCGTGTTTCCTACCGTGAGCTCCGTGAGCTTTCCTATATGGGTGCAAGCGTTCTCCACGAGGATGCAATATTCCCCGTAAAGATGGCGAATATTCCGATAAATATTCGTAACACCAACCGTCCTGAGGATGCAGGAACTATGATAGTTGCCGAGAACAACGAGTTTGACTCGGAAAAGATCATTACCGGTATTGCGGGACGTAAGGGCTTCTCGGTTATCACTATCGAGAAGGATATGATGAACTCCGAGATAGGCTACGGCAGACGTGTTCTTGAGGTTCTTGAAAATAACGAGATCTCCTTTGAGCATCTTCCCTCCGGTATCGATAATATGAGCGTAGTTGTTGAGAGCAAGGCTCTTGACGGCAGACGTGATAAGGTCTTGGCTGCTCTTAACCGTGCGGTTAAGGCTGATCGCGTTAGTATTGAGGACGGTCTTGCTCTTATCGCTACCGTTGGTCACGGTATGGTTAAGTATAAGGGAACCGCCGCTCGCGTATTTAATGCTATTTCTAATGCGGGTATCAATATCCGTATGATAGATCAGGGCTCAAGCGAGTTCTCTATTATCGTGGGCGTTGAAGAGCACGATTTCGATAACACTCTCCGCGCTATCTACGCTGAATTTGTTAAGTAAGATTTAATAGTGTTTTTATGCGGGGGAAGGAAACTTTTTGAAAAAAGTTTTCCTTCCCCCGCACCCCTATCTTTCAAAAACTTTTAAACGGGACTTGCTTTTAAGTTGACATAGTGCGCTCGACGGTTGTGTTATCTATGTTCGCACTGTTTTAGGGTCGCTTTTTGAAAAAAGCTCCGCAAAAACTTTCATACGGGAAAGTTTTACGGAGTTTTCAAAGCGGGCTCGACGATTGTGTGTGCTATGTTCGCACTGCACCCGAGGGGCAAATTTTGGTCAAGCTTTTTTAAAAGCTTGCGCAGGTCAAGGGCGCGAAGCCCTTGGCGCCATCCGCAGATGGCGAAACTCCCTTATCGTTCGAAAAACGCAGGAGAGGGTGAATTTATTTGCAACGCAAATAAAGAGGGAGAACCCTCGTCGGGGGTTCTCCCTTGCTTTTTTAAAAAATCGACTTGATTTGTAATAAAATCTAACCCATACTCCGCTTTTTCTTTTGACACCGTAAGCGCAAAAGAAAAAGCTAACAAAAAGAAAACGCTGTTTTTTATGGGCTCTGCCCAAACCCGCAAGCTTTTAAAAAAGCTTGACCAAAATTTGCCCTTTGGGTGCAGTGCGAACATAG
>JAZLCC010000215.1:0-7075 GCA_045614065.1 Eubacteriales bacterium
GGAGATATTCTTTTGCACGGACATACGCACGTTCCCGTAGCAGAGGAGTTCGGCGATGGACTTTATTACATAAACCCAGGCTCGACGTCTATTCCCAAGGAAAATTCGCCTAAGAGTTATATTTATTACAATAACAGACGCTTTGAATTTTTCTCACTTGACGGTGAAAAATATAAGGAATTTGCGCTTTAAAACGCAATTAAAAATACCGCTTAGCTTTTAAAATAGCTAAGCGGTATTTTTTATAGGATATTTTGTGTAAGACTCGATATGTGTTTAGTCTTTCTTTCGGGATATATTTGCTCCAAGTGAGCGTAATTTTTCCACTATGTGGTCGTATCCTCGTTCAACAAGACCAACGTTGGTAACAACCGTTGTTCCATCTGCCGCAAGTCCTGCGAGAATAAGCGCCGCACCACCGCGAAGATCGGGGGATTTTACCTCTGCGCCCTTAAGCTTAGGCACGCCGAAGATTCGTACGACCGCAAGCTTTTCATCGTGCTCGATGTTGGCGCCCATTCTTATTAGCGATTCTATGTATTTAAATCGTGTTGAGTATATTCCATCGGATACCGAGGAAAGTCCCTGTGCCACCGTCATAAGCGCACTGAACTGAGGCTGCATATCGGTGGGGAGTCCGGGGTAGGGATGCGCCTTTATTGACATACTGCGTATGCACTCGGGGGGATTTACCGTTATATAGGAATCTCCGATTTCAAGCGGAACACCCGCCTCGGCAAGCTTTACGCTTATAGCCTCCATATGCTTTGGAACAATACCCGTAACGGTAACGTGTCCTTTGGTAATAGCTCCTGCTATCATATAGGTTCCCGCCTCGATCATATCGGGCGCTATAGAATAGTTGCAGCCGTGAAGCTTCTTTACACCGCGTATTCTTATCGTGCTTGTGCCCGCACCCATAATATTTGCTCCGCAGGCGTTAAGGAAGCATGCTGTGTCAACAATATGAGGCTCACGCGCGGCGTTCTCTATAATGGTAATACCGTCGGCAAGCGCCGCCGCAAACATCGTGTTTATCGTTGCTCCTACCGATGCGATGTCGAAATATATAAAGCTTCCGCGAAGTCCTTCCTTTGCATCAAGCACGATAGCGGCATTGCTTCCGTAAGAAGCAGTTGCGCCAAGATGCTCAAAGCCTCTAAGGTGAAGGTTCATAGGACGGCCGTTTCCAAAGTCGCATCCACCGGGTTGACCTACCTGCGCTTCCTTAAATCTGCCAAGCATTGCTCCAAGCAGATAGTAGGATGCTCGTATCTTGCTAACAAGCTCAAGAGGCGGTGTCTTAAGCGTTACACCCTCTGTGTTTATAATAACGGTATTTGTATCGACAAAGCGTACCTTTGCGCCAAGGCTTTCAATTATAGCCAAAGCATCGCTTACGTCGCTTATGTCGGGAAGATTTTTTATTGTAAATACACCCTCCGCTGCGATAGTGCCGAACAGTATTGGCAAAGCAGAATTTTTCATTCCGCCTATTGCCACGGTACCATTTAGCGCTTCGCCGCCGCAGATGATAAATTTTTCCATAGCTCTCCGGCTCCTTTTGGTCAGATTTAAGCTTAAATAGTTTTAGTTAGGGCTTGCCTTTTCTGCCTTGTAGTAGGCAACGGCAAGGTCAACGACCATACCGTAGCTCTTTGATCCCTCTTCAACTCCGTTGATATTAAGAAAGGTATCGTTGACTGCTCCCGAAACGTCGCTGACAACGGTTTTTTGGTATTTTTCAAAGAATTTTGCATAAGCCGCCATATCGGTTATTGCACCGTAGGGAAGCTTGTAATAGGTGTCAACGTACGCATTGTAGTTAGCGGAATAGAGTGCGTTGGAAACGTACTCGTAAAGGTTGAGGTAGGCAGAGTAGCGTATATAATGATCGTCGGATTCCATGCAAACGAGAAATGCAACAAAGTTCGCCTCGTCCTCACGCGCAATACCTCTCTGGTGCGCAAATTCGTGCGCTGCGGTATATGGAAGCACAAAGTCGGGGTAGTTTACGTTAAGATTTGCTTCGCCTGTAAAAAAGGTATAAACTCCGCTGATATGCGTATAGGTCATAGGCTCACTGAGGATGATTTCCTTGATGTTGCTGTGAAGCGGAGAGATAAAGTCGTATTTTTTACAAGCTTTTTCGTAAGCGTCCATAAGCTTATCGTTAAGCTCATTATATCCGTAGGGCATAACGGAGAAGCCATCTCCGTTATATATGACGTACTTTGATTCCTCTCGGAGCGCCTCGGCAAGAATGAGCGCCGTTTCCTCAAGCTCTACGGCAGTTACGGGTTGCTTGTCTAATTCCATTTTTTGATCGAGCGTTGAGCCGTGGTACGATGGAACAAAGCCTAATGCATAGGTTGAGAATACGTAGGAAGCTATTGATATCATAATAACGCAGAAAACACCAACGTTGCGCCAAGAATCGGAATAATATTTTGCTCCTATTCCAACAACCACAACGATTATTACGGGAATAAGAATGAGAAACATTTCTGCAAGCGAGAAGGGGATCCACGTCGTTTGATAAGAGAGGAAGGCTCTGATTATCGGAGATATATATTTGTTAAAGAAATCGGAAAACTCCGGTATGAGGAGAAAGAGAACGTAAAGAATTGCGCAGACTCCCGCAATTCCCAAAAGAATCTTTGAAAAAAGCGGAATATGCCTTTTCTCGATAACCTCCTCGTTAAGCTCAGATATCTCCGAGATTTCGTTATTTATCTTATTTTCGTTGTTTTGATTCATTTTAAAAAAATCCTTAATTAAATTTAAAATCAAAGCTTGCCGAGCGCAATATCCTTTAGATCTTCAAGCATATCCTCGCCGAATATACGGGATATCGCAAGTGAGATATCCTCACTTGGCTCGGCGTATATCTTAAGAGGCTCTTGCGTTCTCGGGTGTATAAGCTCAAGCGAGATTGCGTGCAGAGCGTGGCGTAAAATTATATCAGATGCGCTACCGTACATATCGTCGCCCAAAATAGGCGCACCGACATGCGAAAAATGCACACGGAGCTGATGCGTTCTGCCTGTGATGGGAGATGCCAAAACAAGGGTATATCCGTTCTTTGACGCAATAGCGCGATATTCGGTTATAGCCTCGTCGCCGCCCTCGTCGGGAGTGCATACACGGCGAAATATTATACTTTCTGCCTCTCGCTTTATGTAGGTATGTATAACTCCGCTCGGTTGCGAAAGCTCACCGTCGAGAATAGCTATGTATTTTTTGCTTATCTCGCGGTTTTTCATAGCTTTTGAAAGATTGGACGCACTTATTCTATCCTTTGCTATAAGCGTAAGACCGCTTGTGTTTCTATCAAGACGGCTTATCGCTCTAAAAACAAATGGAATGCCCCTCTCTTGATATCTATATGCAAGAGCGTCGGCAAGTGTGTCGCCTCTATGATTGTGCGAGGGGTGAGTTGGCATATTCGGCGCTTTGTTGGGAAGAACGATAAATTCATCCTCGTAGGCAATATCAAGCGGAAGATCAGTGGGAGTCAGGGCATCGTTTTCTTCGATATCCTCGGTTGCGAGCGAGAGAATATCTCCCTCGTTTACGATTTTTCGCACAGTAACCCTCTCGCCGTTGAGCATTATTCCGTTGTCAAGAAATTTGAGCTGCTTTGTAAAGGCAAGCGAGAGACCAACGCCGTAGCGCAGTATTTCTTTTACCGTCTTTCCGCTTTCCTCTGCCGAAATTTTATATATCACGAGAACCTCGCAGATGGAATATAATTATACATAATAATTATATCACGATAGTGCGTATATTACAATATATTTTTGAGAAATTCGACTCTTTTTTTGAAAAATTAAGGGCAAAAAAATATTAAAAAAATTTAATTTTTTTCAAAAAAGATATTGACATTTGAAAAATTTGTTTATTTTGTATACGATAAGATTTTGCACATTTTCGACAGCCTTTAACGTAATTTTGGACTCTACCTGTTGAAAACTCTGTTGAAACTGTGGAAAACCTTATAAATAAAGCATATTTTTGATGCCAAAAATTAAAAGGGCTGTTGAAAACTTTTTAAAAAGTTTGTCAAGCCCTTTTTTGAAAAATATTCAAATTCGTCGCTTTGCACAAGGCGGAGCGCAGGTTAATTCTTAATAAGATCCTTTACCGCCTCGCCTGCGGCAATAAGCCCCGCAACCGAGGGTACGAATGCAACGCTTGCGGGCGGAAGCTTACCGCTCGCTTCGGAATTTTGTCGCTTTGGCTCCTCAGTGGAGAAAACTACCTTAAGGTGAGTAATACCCCTCTTCTTAAGCTCTCTGCGCATAACTCGCGCAAGAGGGCAGACCGTGGTTTTTGTTATATCGGTTACCGTGAGCGCCGTTGGGTCGAGCTTGTTACCCGTGCCCATAGAGCTTATCATAGGAACTCCGTGCGCTTTTGAGCTTTCGGCTATGGCAAGCTTTGCGCTTACCGTGTCTATTGCGTCGATAACGTAATCAAAGCGTGAAAAATCAAAGCTTGATATATTCTCGGGCAACACAAATTCATAGCATTTTTCAATTATAAGGTCGGGGTTTATATCAAGCAAGCGCTCGGCAACAACGTCAACCTTTTTTCTGCCAACCGTGCTTTGAAGAGCACAGAGCTGACGGTTTATATTGCTTTTTGAAACAACGTCGTTGTCAACGAGGAGAAGCTTTCCGATTCCGCTTCTCGCAAGAGCCTCTGCCGTGTAGCTTCCCACACCGCCAAGACCGAATATTGCAACGAAGGAGTTATTAAGCTTTTCTATGGCGGTGTCTCCAAGAAGCGCCGCCTCGCGTTCAAGTTCCTCTTTCATAATTAAGAATCCTCTGTTTTTCTTTCTACGAGCGCAAGATATTCCTCGTAGGAAATAAGTATTTTAAGTGCTGACAGCAAAGCGTTTGCCGTCATATCGCAGGGGAGATTGAGCTTTTTTGCAAGCTCGGCTCTGCGCTCCGAGCTATTATCCTTACCCGAAAGACCGTCGATGTAAAAATCGGTCTTTGATAGGGGATTTTCCTTTATAGCCGTGTAAGCCTCTTCATTTTCAAAGGGAAGAAGCAGATTGTAAAGAAGTGAAAATTCCATTCCCTCAACGCCAAGCGTACCCTCTGCCGAGGGAGCTTGCTTACGCTTTTCTTTGCCCTCGATTTTTGGGATATAGAGCTGAATGAGTTTTTCCTTTGGAATTGCCGACGTTATGTGCGAGCGTATCAGCTTTCCCGCTCCGTCGCTATCGGTAAGCAGAATTATCGGTGTGCGTGATGAAAGCTCGCGTAAGAGCGAGAGCTGCTCGTTTTTCTTAAAAATTCCAAAGCCGTCGGTCGTTATTATGTTTGCCGAGCAGACCTCGAGCAATCTAAGACGGTCATATTTCCCCTCAACGATTATCGGGTAGGGGATAAAAAGCTTTTTTTGCATTTTTTAAAAGTCCTTTCAAGCCGTAGCTTAACAAGTAAAAAGCACTATAATGCCAAGAATTATTCTGTAAACTCCAAATGGAATAAAGCTGTGGCTTCGTATAAATCCGAGCAATAGCTTTATTGCTAAAAGCGATATTAAAAATGCGGTGAGAAAAGATATTGCAAGAACAACAATAGCGTTTACCGTAAGATTTGCCTTGCTTTCGACTATGAATTTGCCAAAATCGAAAAGCTTTAGCGCGCTTGCGCCGAGAATTGCGGGGATTGCCGCAAAAAAGGAAAATTCGGCGGCGCTTTGGCGGTCGAGCCCTAAGGTTCTTGCGCCTATTATTGTAGCTCCCGAGCGAGAGGTGCCGGGGATCAAGGCAAGAGCTTGGAAAAAGCCTATTGCCAAAGCCTCGCGAAGGGTTATTGGGCGAGCGGTATTTATTGAAGTGCGACCGAATTTTTCTACGAGAATAAAGATTATTCCGTAGATAATCAGCGCCGCCGCAACGATCTGCGGAACGAATAAAAGCGTGTCAAGGTCAACGCCGAAAAGCTTTTCGCAAGCAATATCCGATAAAAGACCTATAATTGCCGCGGGGAGCGTTGCAATTATCAGATTTTTCCAAAGCGCCAGATTTTGTTGCTTAAAGGGATTTAGCCTTTCGAAATATAAAACCACCACCGCAAGTATTGCGCCAAGCTGAATTACGACTTCAAACGTAGAGCAAAATTGCAGATTGAGTGCAGGGTCGTTTGAAACGCTTAATGGCACTATGCGCTCTAAAAGTATAAGATGACCCGTGGAGCTTATCGGTAGCCATTCGCAAACACCTTCTACGATGCCGAAAAGTATTGCTTTTAATATATCAAGGAGCATATCTCACCTCCAAAGTTTATTAAAACTTATGAAGTGAGATCGTCTTTTATGTTATTCGCCGGAGCGGATTATATCGCCCTCGCATACCTCAAAGGGTACGCGTACAAAGAATTTTTGTGAGGGGTGGGGAGCCGATTCGATAGGCTCGCCGTTTTCGCTATATAACTCGGTAACGGTAAAGGGAGCTCCGATTTTAGAGGGGGAGATTATCTCTGCCGAATCACCGATTTTTATTTTATTTCTCTGAATAAAGGGGTAGAGCGTTCCGTTCTCGTTTTTCGTTTCGAGATTATTGGGCGTACAAAGCTCGTTTTGCGAAATAGCCGTTGCAAAGTAGGCTTTTTCACGAATATATCCGTTTATAGTTGACATCTGCGGATTTTTGAGCGGATCGTCAAGGTAGAAGCCCGTGCAGTATTCACGGTGCGAAACGCTTTCAAGCTCACGCATAAGGCGAGCATCGAATTGATAATTTTCGGGCGATGCGAGATAAGAATCGATAGCCATTCGATATGCGTTGGTAACCACTGCCGCATAATATGCGCTCTTCATTCTTCCCTCGATCTTAAACGAGTCTATGCCCGCCTCTATGAGCTGAGGGATTATTGAGATAGTGCACATATCCTTAGATGACATAATAAAGGTTCCGAGAGCGTTTTCCTCAATTGGATAAGGCTGGTCGGGGCGCATTATTTCTGATATATCGTACTCCCAACGGCAGGGCTGAGCGCAAGCACCGCGGTTTGCATCTCTTCCCGTGAGCGCGTGCGAGAGCATACAT
>JAZLCC010000216.1:0-2074 GCA_045614065.1 Eubacteriales bacterium
CTCTAAAACAGTGCGAACATTGTGCTCACAATCGTCGAGCGAAAATGTGCGCCAAAAATCTTCCTGTTGGAAGTTTTTTTGCGCCACTTTTTTTCAAAAAAGTGGCATATAAAATCAACAATACACAATTTTAACCTCAAAGAGGCGAGCGAGGTCGAAGAGAAGATGAGAACGAGAGAAGAGATCGGTTTTGATCATAATATCGCAATGAGGGGCAAAATTGAGAAAATAATGCTCCAATAAGGAAAAGAGCTCTTTTTTGAGAATCTTTTCTTTTTTTATTACGTCATCGGGAGAAAGAGAGAAAAGCGAGGGAATGAGGCGGTCAAGATCAAGAATTATAAAATCGGGATTACTAACGGGCGAGGGACGAGAGAGCCACAATGGCGCAGAGAGAGTTATTCCCCGAGGCATAGCGCCGTTGAACTCACGAAAATCGGCTTCAAGAGCACAAAAAGCCTTATGCAAGAGCGCAAGAGCCGAAGAAAGCTCGTCCTCGGAGTCAAATCCAACAAGAGAAAGAGCAAAGTTACCGTAAAGCGCCGCACGGTAAAGCTCGAAGATGTGCTCAAAAAACTCACGCTCCGAGCAATCGTTGCCATTCGGAACGCAGAGCTCAACAGTTAAAGTATCGGGCTTTAAGCGCTCCCAAAGAGAAAGAGCCGACTCAAAAATACCTTCTGAGCAAAAATGCCCGCCCGAAACCAAATAATGCTCCACACCAAAGGTTCTTTTAACACCGACGTCGGCACTATCCAAAACAACGCCCTTCTCGCACCCCAATTCGAGTCCGCCACGCCGACGCTCTCGAGCGGAATAGAAATTAAGAGTTTCAATAGAGGGATCAACGGTTAAAATCCCCTGCTCCGCATCAACGACGGCAATCGAATTTTTGCAAAAATCGTAACGCATATCACCGTCGTTAATAACGATGCAAGGCACACCGAGAGTGCAAAGCTCGCCGATAGAATCGGTGCTACCGTTGCAAAATACCACGATAGCAAGAGGCGGACAAAGCAAAAGCGTCTCACGGTCGATAACATCTCCACCGCGAACGCACAAAATCGAGCCCTCGGTATAGCTCTCATCAAAAAATCTCATCCTTCCAAGAAGGACACCGCCGCTAAAAGCAATGCGCCCAACAGCTCTTTTCTCGGCGCAAAATTTTCTAAAATCTCCCAAAGCACCAAATCTCCTTGCCACGTTTACATTATTTTTTTCAAAATAGCTCTTTTTATGTAATTTTTTTACTAAAAGTATACATTTTTCAATAAAAATGTGCTATAATGTATTTGTGGATTTACGTTCCTAAAACTTATATTCAATTTATTGGAGGACAAACCAATGAAGCTTATAGTAGCAAAGAACTATGACGAAATGTCGGCAGAAGCCGCAAAAATAATGGCAGAGGTAATCAAGAACAAGCCCGATTGCGTTCTCGGTCTTGCGACAGGCTCGACTCCCGTTGGAATGTACGCTTGCCTCGTTGATATGTATAACAAGGGCGAGCTCGATTTTTCAAAGGTAAAATCGGTCAACCTTGACGAGTACTACCCCATCGTTCCCGAGCACGACCAGAGCTACCGTTATTTTATGAACTACAACCTTTTTGATAAGGTTAACATCAACAAGGAAAACACCTTTGTTCCCGATGGAACGACCGCAGACCCTGACGCATTCTGCAAGGCGTACGATGAGAGAATCGACGCAATGGGCGGAACCGACGTGCAGATTCTCGGAATCGGACGAAACGGTCATATCGGCTTTAACGAGCCCGCAGAGGAGCTCCTTTACGGAACGCACCTCACCGACCTCACCGAGGATACCATTGATGCAAATGCAAGATTCTTCGCAACCGCAAACGACGTGCCCAAGCAAGCGCTCACAATGGGTATAGGCCCGATCTTCAAGGCGCGCAAGATCATTCTCCTTGCTAACGGAGTTAACAAAGCAGAGGCTATCAAGGCAACCCTTGAGGGCAAGATCTCTACCCTCTGCCCCTCGACTCTCCTCACACTCCACCCCGACGTAACGGTCATCTGCGACGAGGAAGCATACTCCTTGGTTAAGTAAT
>JAZLCC010000217.1:0-10286 GCA_045614065.1 Eubacteriales bacterium
CTTCTCAAGCATATAATCAAACTGATAGTAGCTAAATGGCGTTATAGGCGTCGAGAGCATCATAGGAACAGTGCCGCTATACTCGATTCTCAAAACCGAGGCAAGTTCAGAAATATATGCGGGCATATTTCGAAGAGTTTCACCTGAACGAAGATTTACGAAGAACCAAAGATTTTCTCCCGGAGTAAGTGTTATTCTCTGGTCATACTCATTGATGGCATCAATAGTAACGTTGCTTCTGGGATTACGAATATATCTTGCGAAAGGAACGAAATAGTTCGACATATCCGCAAAAGCTACCTCAGTAAGAGCTGCAATGTGAACGTTTATCTTAGCTCCCGAAGACATTTCAAGAGCGTTAGCGAGAGCAGTTTTCTGCTTAGCATTACCGTAGGTTTTGTAAAGAGCCGCATTATCATTCACATAGTAGCGATCTACCACGTCAATACCCGCAGGTGTTCCAAAATACTCGGAAAGCACTCTTATAAATGCAGCAAAAGAATCATTAGACATTCCTCTTGTAATAACAAGTCTGGATGCCGACATAGCCGAGAAAATATCCTTTACGGTATGAACCTCAAACTTATAGCCTCTTGATGCCGCAAAAGAAATAAATTGCTCTGTTGCATTTTCAAACGTAAGTGCATCGGTAACGTAATCAAGATAATTATCAGCACTAGTGTATACAGCCTCGTTGTTTCTTTGAACGTATCTGCCAACTCTGTCAAATTCCTCGGCAAACACCTCTGCCGTAGAAAAGTTGGGAATGCTCTGTGCCGCTTGGAAATTAGCCTTATTAGCCGCATCAATACGAGCTCTTTCCTCTTCGTGTATCTTTCTTCTATCGGTTCCCTCTAGAACAAAGAATACTATTCCCGCAATGGCAAGAATAACCGCTATTGCGTTAAAGAATATTCCGAAATTTCCCGTTATCAACGAGAAAAGGAACATTGTAACCGCAAGGAACAAGGAGCCTGCGCCAAAAATTATATTTCTCAAATTCCTTTTCATAAGTTTATAATCTGCCTCCAATGTATATCTCTCTGTAATAATATTAGTTTCGGACTGTAAGTAATCCGCCACACGTTCTCCAATAGGCTCAAGTGCCGCATTTCCCAAGGAAAGTTTTGTAGTAAGTCGTATATCTCTTACCGAGGGGCCGACGAATACTGTATATTCTCCCTGCTCGCACATCCACGATTTAGTTACAACGTCAAACATTTCAGCACTTGCTATCGGTATTCTAACCGTGGCGGAAGCGCCTGGCTGAAGCACTATTTTTTCAAAGCCTACAAGTTGCTTTCTCGGGCGAAACCTCTTCGATCTTCGCATTCCAAGATAAATCTGCACAGTCTCCGAAACTACGTTTTTTCCTTTATTCTTAACGGCGAAAAACACCTCTCCGCCCTGAATACTAATGCCTGCATATATAAGTCTTGAATAATGCAAGCCGAATCCAAACGGATACGCTACGTCGTAATTTGCACTATCGTAATATCTGTAGCCAAGAAAGGTTCCTACCCTTGCATTAGGTAAATCAACGTAATACGCTTGCTTCTTTTCGATTCTTTGAGTATCTCTATAAAGGGTTCTTGCAAGCTTTCCCGCAGGAGAAGAACGTCCGGCAATAACGTCAAACGCCGCCTCTGCACCTTGTTTCATATTAAGAGGAGCCAATATCAAGGCATCTACCATTGAATCAAAGCCAACGTCTATAGAAAGATCGCTTGAAACAACAGCAATTATCTTTTTGCCCATGTTTCGTATCTTTACAAGTGCCGCAATTTGATTTGCGGGCAAGCAAAGATTATGCGTCTTTACCATTTTAGCCTCTATTTGAGGAGTTGTACCCATAAAAAGCACAACAACGTTTACGTTTGTGAGACCACCATAAAGCTCATCTAAAAGCTCTTCACTTCTATCCGATTGTATATCATATCCTCTGTAATATCCCATAGGAGAGCATCCAAGGCCACGGATATAATAAGTTAAATCATTTGATGCGCCGGAATCAAATTCGCCGTTATAATTCGCAATTATATCTCCGACACAAGCCACCGCAGTACCTGCTTTCAGCGGTAAAATCTTACCTTTGTTTTTAAGAAGAACGGTAGACTCATATGCGGCATTTTTTGCCAACGTTGCGCTTGCCGAATGAGAGGTTATCTTTCCTCGGTTATCCTTTGCACATTCAAAGGCGAACTCAAGGACTCTGTCAACGGCTTCATCTATCTTTTCGGGCGGGAATGCATTGCCGCAATCAATCTCCGCATCAAGCTCACATACGCTAACCTTGCCCTCTTTAATTCCCGAATTTAATCTTCTATATCTATCAATAGATGCCTTGAGAGCCGCCTCGGAACCATCAAGACAAATCTGCCCCTTTAGGATTCGCAAAACAGTTTCTTCGGGAGCAATATTTTTGCAAAGCACATAAGAGCCTGCAAAAGCCTTTCCGTCTTCACCCGAAATCTTATCGGTTATGTAGCTGTTGACGCTCTCATAGTTTTTAACAGTTATATCGGCGCCTGCAATAATTGCATTACACTTTTTATTATTGGATGTATCCTTAAGAGGCCTAATAACAAACTCGTTGACAAGCTGTTCATCAGGATACCTATCAAGCATCATAACGTCGCTTTCATCCAAATAAGCGCCATCAAGTATAGCGCCGAGTCCATTTTGTCCCACTGCGGAAAGATATTCACCCGCAACTATAGAGGACAAATAAGGATCTTCACTTAACGCCGGATCTGTAATATTAAGCTTTGCAACAGGACTTGAAACCACCGCCGCATTTATATTATCATTAGACATTCTTGTCGCTATATCAGAGGCTACCTCATTAATAATGCGTTTGTTCCAAGAATTTGCCATAGCAACAGGGCTCGGATAAACATCGTTTGCATACCCCTCGACGCTTGAGAGCTTGAAGAAAGGAATGCCAAGCCTTGTATACTCATCGGAAGCAAGTGCTCTTACGTCAGTAAGAAGCTTTATCTTCTGAGCTTCGCTGAGCCTATCAATTATTAAATTGTGCTTTAACATACTATTTCTCATAACGATTTAAACCGCTTTTCTCCCACTGAAATATTCGCCGATCATATCAAACAAGCGTTCTATCAAAACAATTGCTCGATCAACCAATTTAACAAAAATTTTCCAAGCCGTCTTTATTGCATTTTCTATTACAGGGCGAATCTCCTCATTATAGAATGGCCAGATCAATGCAAAGCATATCAAAAGCAATGCCAAAACAAGAATCGCCGCCGTAAACTTTACCTTTCGATCCATTTTTGAACGTTGAATAATATCACCTTTTTTTGCGCGGCGAGATGCGTTATCTCCCTGTATAGGATAACGAACGTAGCTCTCTCCGCCTTCGGTCTTATATTCATAACAATTTGAAAGTACCGATATAACCTTCACATCGAAATCAACGCACTTATCATTCACAAAAAAACAATCATTAGGCGTAAAAATCTCACCCGCGCGCCAAGCGATGCAATTCACCGCGATTTTTGATTCGGTAATCACATCCCCGTCGGAATTTTTTTGAACAAGCTTGAAATTAAAAGAGTTTACAATAATATCCGACTCATTCAAAAATCTCAGTATAAGACATTTCTTCCCTTTTTCACGTACAAAAACATATTCTTTTACACAAATGGGAGAACCGATATCAACGGTTCCGTTATATAATCCCTTTGAAACTATCTGCACATTACCGTTCATCTGTTTATCACCCTTTTACATTTTCTGCGATATGCAAGCACCGTAAGTCCTGCCGTTATCAATGATATTACTACAGTAAAAATAAGCATCAACATAGGCGACGAAATCTGCATTTTGAGCTTTAATGCATCAAAAATAATATTTTTCGAGATAACGTATATAATAGCAGCCTCAAAGGCGGTTGCAACGGCAACTACCGAAGCACACACTATGTAGCGCCACAAAGCGTAAACCGCAACTATCTCTCTCGACGCATAAAGCGAATCTGCCTTACGAAGCACAAAACGAGCATACGACGTTTCGGGCGGAAGATATACGTCGTTAGAATATTCATTGTATCCAACAACCTCATTTACTGCCACTATATCGATAAGCCTATTTTTATTGTCAAAAGCATAAACGTCATAACGCATATGGTTAATTTTTTGCGCCGTTCTGCATTTTAAATACTTATATCCATTCTCGGTATAAAGCACGTAACTGCTGATATAATCTCTTATTTTAAGCTCGGGCTCATAAAGAATACATCTTCCGTTTGGATATATAAACTTTTTAATGCCTCTATCACACGTATTTTCCTTCTTGCATCCAAGCTTCATAATGAACTTTGGAATGATTGCGGAGAAAAGATACACGTATAAAGCCATGCTTGTAAAAAGCACTATTGCCTTTGCAATATATGAAATAACCAATGTCATATCAATTCCTGCCAATTTACTTTAATTTTATATTACAATCAATTAAACGTTTAGGAAACATCCAAAAATCACCAATAATAAGGATCATTCCACTCGGAGCCTTGATCGGGTTCAGGCTCTGACGGCATCACCACCCAATCATCGTCGGGGTTTTCAGGTTCAACCTCAGGATACTCGGTTTCACCCTCGTAATATTCATCATCGGTAATATCCTCTTCATACGAAGGCTCTTCAAGATCTGTGTTACCCTCAAAGAAGTTATCCTGATCAACCGTGGGGGAGTTCTGCTGTGTATTGTTATTTTTCTTAACAGAGTAGTTATCTATAAACGCCTTAATATCGTCGATACTAACCTCTCCGCCGCTCTTATTCATAACCTCATCAACCAAACGCTGAGTTACCTCGTCAACAACATCATCACCAATATCAATTCCGTAATCATGTATGTATCCTTTTGTATAACGTCTGATATAATTCAAACGCTCCTCACCGTCAAGTCTCATAGCGTCATTGAGTACACCGCTTATTTCGCCAACAAGAACGTCATAGTTATCAAGATTAACACTTTGAATTGCCGTTGCGAGAGAAGAAACCGTCATATTATCTATTTCAAGACTTATAGACGCCATTCGAGGATTCTTCTTAAGCTCCTTTTTAATAAGCTCAAGAGCGCCGGTTTGCTTTGATTTTTCAAGCATATCCTTATAATTTTCCGACATGAGGATGCCATTTTCATAAGCTATCAAATATACGTTCAAAAGTGTTGAGAGATCCTCTCCTACCGTCTCGGTAGTGCTCTTAGTGCATACGTGAAGCATCTGATTAAAGAATGTGCTTGCGACTCTATTTATCTTAGGCTTTTCAACGCCCTCGTAGGGTTCATTTTTAGACCAATTTTCAGCAAGCTGCGGAACTACGTCTGCTGCTACACGCTTAAGCGTTTCTGCTTTGTTTATGTTTGATCCAAGATTTCTTAACTTGTCCTTCTCAACGTCGCTTGCGCTACTGATGTTGCTAAGCGTGCTAGACACCTTCATAATATCGCCCATAGTAGAAAAGGTTTCATCTACCTCACGCTCAAATCCAAAATGATTTCCATTAAGCGTTGACGTTGCGGTGGATTTATAAACAAGATTTCCCCCGCAATAATAAATCACGTTACCAACTATATCGTTTGAATAATTATCTATGTTTTGAATAACGTCGCTCTTTATCTTTATGCCAAAAGTGCTGGAGTTTTCGTTTATCCTTTCAAAGGATTTGGTAAGCATCTTCAAGGTTCCCATCAAAGGAGAAATACAAATAACGGCCACCATAAATCCACAAAAAGCACCCAACAAGGCATTTGTTAGAGCAGGCTTCTTTCTATAATAAGGAGCATCCTCGGATTCATATTTATTAATACTGATCTTGTTTGCCATTGACCTATTGACTATGGCCATAAAAATTGCAATAATGCCTCTCATAACAAAGAATGTTATCAAAAATACCGCAGGCGCTATAACGGCATCGGTATAAGACATCACTATTTCCTTAAGGCTTGGAATCTTTTCGCTAAAGCGCGAAAAATCAACAATTCTATTTACCAAATTATATCCAAGCATCGCAAGTAAATCAGATGTAAAATATGCGATGATTATAGAAGAAAACAAAGCCAAGAACAACGAAGCTAAGGTTATTAAGGTTTTTCTGAATCCTCGCTTTAATGCTCTTACGACTTCTATTATAATTATAAGCGCCGCAATAAGAAAAACAGCAACCGAAATTAAACTGAATGTCATTTTTTCTCTCCCACTAAATTTAACTTTGCAAATCTAAAACTATATCACAATTGCAAGAGTCATTATCATTAATTATCTCTCTTGCGGATAAAACGTGTATTCTTCCCTTTTTGGGATTTTTAATACTTATTACCGAAGTGGTAACCGTAGCATCAACCTCAGAAAGCTCAAATGCAAGATCAGCATCGTGCATCTCACAATTTATAAGCTTTAATCCGGTGCAATAGCAAAATGGTTGAGTTCCGTATATAATACAATTTTCAAGAGTCAAATTCTCACTATACCAAGCAAGATACTCTCCCTTTATTACCGAATTTTTTACAGTTACGTTTTTTGCATGCCAAAATGCATCTTTGGTATTAAGATTGCAATTTTCAAAGTATGAATCCTCTATGTACTGAAAAGAATATTTTCCCGTAAAAGAAACGTCAGAAAGCTCTATATTGCGAGCCTTTAACATAAAATATTCCCCCTCCGTCACAGAAGAGGTAATTCTGAGGTTCTTAGAAAACCATCCGAACTCGGTCGAAACAACGTCAACGTTGTTAAGCGAAATATTCTCGCATTCACGCAAAGCTTTTATTCCGTGAAGCTTGGAATTTTCTACCGATATATTTTTTGAATACCAAAAAGCAGCTCTGCATAAGGTCGTCATCTCACAGTTATTCAAATGCACGGTTTCATCGTGCCAAAAAGGATATCGCAAATTAAAAAAGCAGTTCTCCGCAATGATGTTCGAGCTCTCTTTAAAAGCACTCTCTCCATCCGCTTCTCCATCAATTTTGCAATCAATTATTTTAACATCATGACTTCCGTAAAAGGCTCTTTCCTCATCGAAAGCTTTATTCACAAACACTTGCATAAATAACCGTCCCAAAAAATAGCAATTTACATTTTATTATATCACAAAAGAAAAAATAATTCAAGTTTTTTTGAAAAATTATGAATAAATTATATACAATTTTAAGGATTATAGCCTAACAAAAAAGGCATTTTTTGAACAAAAAAACAACGTCCAAAAAATGCCCCTATTATCTAAGAGTTTTGTTACTTTAAAGAATCCGCAAAAGTAGTAGCAAGCGCATCACATCTTTCATTATATGGATGCCCCGCATGACCGTGAACCCACACAAATGTTACCTTATGCTTTTCAAGCATAAGGCAAAGCCTTTGCCAAAGCTCAACGTTAAGCACAGGTGATTTATCGGCTTTTTTCCAGCCTCTCGCCTTCCAAGACTCAAGCCAGCCTTTATTTATCGCATCCGTCAAATATTTAGAATCCGAGGTAAGAACTATCTCGCACGGAACCTTAAGAGCTTCCATTGCCGCAATTGCCGCCATAAGCTCCATCCTGTTATTGGTAGTTTCCTTCTCGCCGCCCGAAAGCTCCTTTTCAATGCCGGAATATACCAATATGGCTCCCCATCCACCAACACCCGGATTTCCTCTGCAGGCACCGTCGGTATATATTTCAACCTTTTTCATATCCACACTCCAATAGCTTATTATTTCTTATTAATTTTACCACACTTTACATTATTTTTCAATAGATATATAAAAAAATCGGGGCTGACATTTGTCAGCCCCTATCCAATTTATCTCAAGCGAATTTCGCTATCTTACCTAATGGTTTTATATGAAATATATATGGATTAACACCCTACGGTGAATTTTATGCGGATATTACCGCCATTATTTTGCGTAATCTACCGCGCGGCTCTCTCTAATCAAGTTAATCTTGATCTGTCCGGGATATTTTACCTCTTCCTGAATCTTTACCGCCATCTCTCTGGCAATAAGCTTCATTCCATCATCATTTACCTCTTCAGGCTTAACCATTACGCGAATCTCGCGTCCTGCCTGAACGGCAAATGCCTTTTCAACGCCCGAAAATCCCTTAGCAATTTCTTCTATCTTTTCAAGACGCTTAATGTAGTTTTCAAGATCCTCACGACGCGCTCCGGGTCTCGCTGCAGAAATAGCATCTGCCGCTTGAACTATAATAGCCGTTATCGTCTGAGGCTCTACGTCGCCGTGGTGCGCTTCAATAGCGTGTATCACCTCACGGCTTTCCTTGTATCTCTTTGCGAGATTTACGCCGAGCTCAACGTGTGAGCCCTCCATTTCATGAGTCTGCGCTTTACCTATATCGTGCAAAAGGCCTGCACGCTTAGCAACGGAGCTGTCTATTCCAAGCTCGTCTGCTATCATACCGGAAATGAGCGCCACTTCAATTGAGTGCTTAAGCACATTCTGACCGTAACTTGTTCTATAACGAAGTCTTCCAAGCATTCTTACGAGGTCGGTATTAATTCCATGAATACCAACGTCAAAGGTTGCTCTCTCTCCCGCCTGCTTAATTCCTGTTTCAACCTCACGAGTAGCTTTCTCAACCATCTCTTCAATACGCGAGGGGTGAATTCTACCATCAGCAATAAGCTTTTCAAGAGTTATGCGGGCGATCTCTCTGCGGACCGGATCAAAGCCCGAAAGAGTAATTGCTTCAGGTGTATCATCGATAATAAGCTCAACACCAGTAAGCTTTTCAAGCATCTGAATGTTTCTACCTTCTCTACCGATTATGCGTCCCTTCATGTCCTCACTGGGAAGCGATACGACCGAAACGGTTGTTTCTGCCACATGATCTGCGGCACATCTCTGAATTGCAAGTGAAATAATGTTCTTCGCTTTTGCATCTGCATCTTCCTTGAACTGTGTTTCAAGAGCATCAAGTCTTTGTGCGAGCTCATGCTGAATCTCAGATTCAACCCTTGTAATAAGCTCGTCCTTTGCTTCTTGTGCGGAATATCCCGATATTCTCTCGAGAATATTGAGTTCCTTAGCTCGAAGCTCATTTATCTGCTCCTTAAGAACGTCATTTTCCTTTATCTTACGATCAAGAATCTCGTTCTTACTTTCAAGTGCCTCTGCCTTTTTATCCAGATTCTCTTCCTTTTGCACCAAACGGCGCTCAGTTCTCGAAATATCTGCTCTGCGCTCCTTCAGATCTCTTTCAGCTTCATTTCTCTGTCTGATAATCTCCTCTTTTGCGCTAATCAAGGCCTCCTTCTTCATAGTTTCGGCTTGCTTTGCTCCATCTTCGCGAATTCGCTTTGCTTCCTCTTCCGCAGAACCGATTTCAGATTCAGCGACACGCTTGCGTGCATCGTATCCTATCTTACGGAAAACGATAGCAAATACAACCGAACCGATAGCGAAAGCACCTACTGCCATCAAGATTGCATAAATCAAGTCCACTTTCATGCACCTCCTTGTCCTTCTTATTAATTTGTCAAAGATTATAAATATATCATAAACGAAAAATCGATAATATGACACATATATACATCATTAATTATACTATTTTTAATATAATTTGTCAATACTAAAAGCAAAAAAAGAGAGTGCATAACACTCTCTTTTTTATTTTTTAATTTGATTTAACAAATTAACCAAGCTTTGCCTGATTTACCTTGATTCCAGGGCCCATCGTGCTTGCTACTACGCAGCTCTTGATGTACTGACCCTTAGCTGCAGCAGGCTTTGCCTTGATAACTGCGCCAACGAGGGTATCAAAGTTCTCGGTGAGCTTCTCTACGCCGAAGGAAGCCTTTCCTATCGGACAGTGAATGATGTTGGTCTTATCGAGACGGTACTCTATTTTACCTGCCTTAGCCTCGGCTACTGCCTTAGCAACGTCAGGAGTTACAGTTCCTGCCTTAGGAGAAGGCATAAGTCCCTTAGGACCAAGTACCTTACCGAGCTTACCGATAACACCCATCATGTCAGGGCTTGCTACGACTACGTCGAAGTCGAACCAGTTTTCCTGCTGGATCTTCTCTGCATACTCTGCTCCGCCTGCGTAATCTGCGCCTGCGTCAAGTGCCTTCTGAACGTTATCGCCCTTTGCGAATACGAGAACCTTTACGTTCTTACCGGTTCCGTTGGGGAGGACAACTGCGCCTCTGACCTGCTGGTCTGCGTGACGGGAGTCAACGCCGAGACGAATGTGGATCTCGATGGTCTCATCGAATTTTGCCTTAGAAGTCTGGCATACGAGCTCGAGAGCCTC
>JAZLCC010000218.1:0-8118 GCA_045614065.1 Eubacteriales bacterium
AACTTTTAGAAGAACATTTAAAAACGGAAGTGTATTTTGCCGAACCTCATAAGCCTTGGCAACGAGGAACAAATGAAAATACCAATGATATTTTAAGATTTTTCTTTCCCAAAGGCTATAATTTTCACACCTTAAGCAATGAATTGTTGCAAAGTATTGTTTTATCTATCAATTTAAGACCTAAAAAATGTTTGGGATGGCGTTCGCCTTTTGAAGCATTTTTTGGTGTTGCACTTGCTTGACAATCTGCCTCCCCTCGCGGAGGGAGCCTTTCTTACAACACATTCTGCCACTATTTTTTATTTAATTTTCATTTATCACCATAGCCTACATAGAACCCCGCCACTATGGCGGGGTTCTCGTGATACAAAAAAGAAGAGGGCAAAGCCCTCCGCAATTTTTTATTTAACAATTAAGTAAATCTTTCGAATTACTTAAGACCAAGCCAAGTATCTACCTCTTCAAGAGCGGTATCAAAGTTGGTCTGCTCAGCCTCATAAGCACCCTGTGCAGTAGTAGCAGCGCTAGTTCTGATAACTACGTTTCTCCAGCAGGAGTTAAGAACGCCGTTAAGCTGGGGAGCATAGATGGTAACGAAGGTGAACTCTACGTTATCTGCGATCATGTTGAAGATCTGGATAGACTTAGAAACCGATCCGTTAGAGTCATCAGTACCGAAGTACTTAGGCTTAACGATTCTGTTGATGTAGTAACCACGAACGTTGGTGTAGGACTCCTCAGTAGAGTACTGGAGGTAAGCCGAAACCTCTTCGCCCTTAGTAGGAACAGAGCTCTGAGAGTGGTCGATTACAGTCATAAGAGTGAAAGAGTCGTGAGAGGTAGTACCGTAGTTCTCCTGATCCTCGTCATACTTAGGAACAGGAAGAAGTCCGAACTCAGACTCCATGCTACGGAGCAATACGTTATCATCCTCAGTTGCATAGAGGTTGTGGATAGTGAATATGCACTTGTCGTTTGCAAAGTGGGTGATAGGCTCAGAGTAACCGCCGAGCGAGCAGCTACCGGTGTTATCTGCATTGTTAACACCTGCGCTGATGCCACCGTCGAGAAGGTTCTGAACCTTAACGATAGCTTCCTCTATCTTCTGGTTACCAACGATGTTGTAGCTGTGAGTTCCATCAGCCTCAGTGTTGAGGTACTCGAGGTCCCAAGCGTAGGGGAATGCATCGAGCGGGATAGAACCGAAGTCTGCGCTTATACCGTAGAAGTCGTCGTGCTGAGCACCGTCTTCTCCGTTGTTATCCTCAAATACAGTAGACCATCTGTAGAGATCCTCGTAATCCCAAGTACCCTCGATAGCAACGTCCTGAAGATCCTCGGGATCGTCAGCAGTCTTCTTGTCGTCATACATCTTCTTGTTGATGAATACAACGATAGACTTGTCGAAGGTGGAGAGGTTAAGGTCTCCGGTTACGTAGTAGAGGTGATCGTTAATGGTTGTGGTCTTAACGATAGCCTGGTTCCAGCAAGGAAGCGAGAACTCAAAGTAGGGGAATATTTCCTTATCATTGAGGTCTGCAATGTAATCACGAACTGCAACGTTCGCACCTGCGTATGCATAGTTAGCAACTATGTCATAGTTGTGAGCACCGGTATCAACGTCCTCTTTGATTGCCGAAGTGAACAAATCAAGGCACTCTGAGTAGTTAGAGCTTGCAAGAGGCTGATACTCGATAACGAGATCCAACTTCTCTGCAACTGCTTCGTTTCTTACTGCGATAACCTCATCAAGCTCGTCGCTTGCGGTATCCTTGTACCACTCTCTCTGAACGTTAAGAGCGTCTCTGTGAATGATCTTCAAAGATTCGCCGTCAAAGTCAAGAGTATCTACAGGAACAACAGAAGTAAAGGTCTCTTCGCCGTACTCGTTAGTTTCAGTGGACTGATTGCCGCCGTTATTTGCGGTATCATCACCATTATCGCCGTTACCGCCACAGCTTGCGAGAGCTGCGATCATGAATACAGCGATGAGCAACAAACAAATTACTCTTTTCATAATTTCTCCTTTCGTTTTTCAACGCGATTTTATTGAGCAGCTAAAATGCTACTCTCTCTGCCTTATCATTTTAGCACAATAAGCATCAAAAATCAATCAATATTTTTAACAAATTTATTCTTTTGTTTTTGGTACTTTTGTTCAAACCCCTTTATTTACAAGGGTTTTCGGGCGTTTGTTACGTTAAACTTCACAAAACATTCACACAAGCAAGCTTTTGGGGACTAACACCTTGTAAAAATTTTGATCGTTTTTTATCTTTTTCGCTATTTTATTCTTCTGCAAGCGAAATTTGCGGGCGAATTTTTCTTATACGCCTCGATGATCGCATCGACCTCGTGCGCCGTTTCGGTAGAGAAGATAAAATGCTCCATCGTAACGCCTGCGCGCGCGAGCTCGGCTCGCTTATCCGCCATATACGTAGGCACCGAATTAAAAATAACGCTCCTGTGCTGATACGCACGCAAAACGGGAAACTCAACGCCCCTGCGGTCGATAAGAGTTACTCTGCCCGAATTGCAAGCCTCACAGCCCGAAAGCTCCTTACCAACGCACTTTTCGGTTATCATAAGAGGAAGCCTGCCGTAAACGCAGGCTGCGCTCCTTCCGCCGACGTCGCGGATCTGCGGCAAGGTAAGCTCGGGAGAAAGAACGACGTCCTCAAATCCGAGAGCTTCAAGATACGCTACGCTCGAATTATTAGTTGCGTTAAGCCTTATATCGCCGTGTATTTTAAATCCAAGGCTCAAAGCAAGGTCAACGTGCCCCACGTTACCGATAAGCGCATCACGTGCGCCAAGCTCGTAAGCCTTTTTGAGAAGCTCTATCACCCTCTCGCGCTCGCTATCAAATATAACCTCGGGTAGCATAACTCCGAGTCCCGAAAATCTGCATTTCGAGTAATTTTCTATCGGTATATATATATTATTGAAGAAATCTACCGCCCTTTGCGTTACGCTCTCTGCGTTATAGAAGACCGCAGAGCGCATTTTTTCTCTTGCGCCCGTAGGCTTTTGACGCTTAAAAGCAACAAATTCCTCGCTCGAACGAGTGTTCTCGGCTTTAAGACTCGCAATGGCCTCACGGCGCAGTGCGTTGAGCGCCGAAACCGGGAGCATCAAGTTGGGATCAAGCTCGATGCTTATGTTCTTCAAATAATACGGCGTGTCGCCAAGCTTCGAGAGACTTCTCGCAACCGATTCCTCGCTAAGCGGCGCGGTTCTTGCCGCCTCGGGAACGTTGCCCTTCACCGTAACGCTCTTCCCATTGGATCTTGCGTTAAGAGTCCACTGCTCGCCCTGCTTTATGCTTGCAAAAAGCTCAATCGGCATCCTGCGAGTGATATTCTCGAATTTTTCTTGTGCCGCACTCTCTTTTTTATCGCTCTCCGAGCGCACGCCGAGCATTTTGGAATCTATTTTGCGAACAAAATAAGCATCGGTGTGTCCGCCTCTGCCAAAAACTCCCGCAAGATATTCCATATCCCGTCTGTCTGCGTTTTTCTGCGCATCAAGAAGCTCACGCCACTTTGCGGTTACCTCGCGAACGTACTCGGGGGATTTCATTCTTCCCTCTATTTTAAGAGAGCTTACTCCCATCTCGCAAAGCTCGGTTATATGCTCTGCAAGCGAGAGATCCTTTAATGAGAGCGGATACGCATCTCCCTTTTTGCCCTTTATCTTATAGGGCAGACGGCAGGGCTGTGCGCACTCGCCTCGGTTTCCGCTTCTTCCGCCGACAACCGATGAAAAAAGGCATTGTCCCGAATGGCAAACGCAGAGCGCGCCGTGAACGAATACCTCTGATTCAATTGGCGATTCCTTGCAAAATAGAGCAATAGCCTCCTTTGGCATTTCACGGGCAAGAACCATTCTTGAAAATCCCGCCTCGTAAAGCCTTTTAGCGGCATCAAGATTATGTCCCGACGCCTGTGTGCTTGCGTGGAGCTCAATAGGAACTCTACGCTTTACCTCGCTTGCGGCTCCGATATCGGCAATTATCATTGCATCGGCTCCCAAAAGATACGCCTTTTCGGCGGCGCGCAAATATTCGTCAAGCTCACGATCATATATCAGCGTATTTGCCGCAACGTAGACCTTAACTCCGTATGCATGCGCAAGCTCGATTCCCTCTCTAAGCTCGTCCTCGCTAAAGTTTTTAGCTCTCATTCTCGCATTAAATGCGGTAGAGCCAACGTATATCGCATCTGCTCCGCCCTCGATAGCCGCCCTCAAGGCATCATAGGAGCCTGCGGGGGATAAAAGCTCGGGCAAACGCTTAAAGCTGTTTTGCATATTTGTTACCGATCACTTATTTCTAAGCTTTTCAAGCTCTTCCTTAAGAGCCTCGTTCTCTGCGATAAGCTCGTCAACGGTAGCCTCGGTCATAGCAAGCTTTGATTCAACCGCCTTTACTCTTCTCTGCGCTCTGATTCTATCCGAGCAGTAGTCGAGCGCGCAAAGAATACCCGCCTCGGTCTTAGGGCAGTTTCTGCTTTTTTGCGCAATCTCTCTCATTTTTCTATCTACGATAGAAACGAGAGCCTCAACCGCCTCGGGCGATTCGTCGCTTATTACGTTTATTTCAATGTCTGCTACGGTAAGAGTGTACTTCTGATGCATAATTTCCTCCTTGATTTTCGGCTTTTAATTTAATTTTAAAAAACTATTGCAAATTAAATTAAAAAAGTATATAATATTCTTATATATATTATAATACAAAAAAGCTTATTTTTAAAGAGTAATTTGAAATTTTTTTAAAGAAAGACAGGACTTTTTATGGGATATTTCAGAGATAGCCACAGAATTGTATTTAAGGTAGGTACCTCAACGCTCACTCACGCAACGGGGCACCTCAATATAAGACGCATAGAATCGCTCGTTAAGGTGCTCTCCGATATTAAAAATTCGGGAGTGCAGGTCGTTCTCGTTTCATCGGGAGCGGTAAGCACGGGCGTTGCAAAGGTTGGCTTTGGCAAGATTCCCGCATCCCCCGAGGAAAAGCAGGCGATGTCGGCAATAGGTCAGAGCGAGCTTATGAAGCTTTACGATAATTTGTTCTCAAACTACGGTCATACCGTAGCTCAAATATTACTTACAAAGGACGTGCTTGAGAGTCCCGTTCGTCGCAAGGCGGCAAAGAACACCTTCAACCGCTTGCTCGATATGCACTGCATACCGATCGTAAACGAGAACGACGCCGTTTCTACCGACGAGCTCACGAAATTCGGCGGTAACGATATTCTCTCGGCTCGTGTTGCCGAATTCTGCAACGCAGACGTGCTTATTAATATGTCCGACGTTGACGGATTTTACGATTCCGACCCGAGAAGCAACCCCGACGCCAAGATGTTTGACCGCATAGAGGAGCTCAACGATGAGATCTACGCTATTGCGGGCGGTGCGGGCACCGACAGAGGTACGGGCGGTATGATAGCAAAGCTCAACGCCGCAAAAATAGTTACCGATGCGGGAATCCCTATGTTTATTCTTAACGGAAGCAACCCCGAGATCCTCTACGAGCTTCTCGACGGTGGCCACATTGGTACGTATTTTTGTGCCGACAAGTCAAAAAGACGCAAGGACGGCGAGGATGACTAAAGCATCAAAAAGCAAGCCGAGCAAGGCGTCAAAAGCACGCAAGAATGCTCTTTGCGAGAAAATGTCGCTCGTCGTTTCGGCGCTTGAGGAAAGATATCCCTCTCCCGAATGCGCTCTTGAATACGGCGGCGAGCCTTGGAAGCTATTGGTTATGGGCAGACTTTCCGCTCAATGCACCGATGCTAAGGTCAACGAGGTTTGCAAAACGCTTTTTCTTAAATTTCCCACTCCTCAAGCTCTTGCCGAAGCAGAAATTGAGGATATCGAGTCCATAATTAAGCCTTGCGGACTTTACCACGCCAAGGCAAAAAGCTTAAAAGAGAGCTGTGCTATGCTCTGCAACGAATACAACGGAGCTTTGCCCGACACTATGGACGAGCTTCTGCGTTTTTCGGGCGTCGGACGAAAGATCGCAAATCTTTTGCTCGGTGATATCTACAAAAAACCCGCTATCGTTGCCGACACTCACTGTATTCGCATCTGCGGCAGGCTCGGCTTCTACTCGGAGGAATTAAAGGATCCCTACAAGGTGGAGCTGATACTCTCCGAGCTTTGCGAGCCGACAAAGCAGAGTGATCTTTGCCACCGTTTGGTATTTTTCGGCAGGGAAATTTGCTCCTCTCGCTCACCACGCTGCGCCGAATGTCCCTTATTTTCGCTTTGCGACAATCATAAAATTTAAATTTAAATTTATATTCGGAGGAATTTATTATGTACAGAATTGGTATTGACCTTGGCGGTACAAACATCGCCGTTGGACTCGTTAACGAGTTTTGCAGAATAGTTGTAAAGAGATCCACTCCCACGCTTGCAAAGCGTCCATCCGATGAGATAACCTCGGATATGGCTCGCCTCTGCCTCGAGGTTTGCGCCGAGGCTAAAACCCCCATTACCGAAATTGAGAGCATTGGAATTGCCGCACCCGGCATTGCAAATCTCGAGAACGGTTGCGTTGAATATTCCTGCAATCTTCCCTTTAGACGCTATCCCATTGCCAAGAAGCTCGCTTCTATGCTCGACATTAGCGATAGCAAAATTAAAATAGCAAACGATGCAAACGCCGCCGCTTACGGCGAGGCTGTTGCAGGTGCCGCTCGTGGCTCGAAGAACAGTATAATGGTTACTCTCGGCACAGGCGTTGGCGGCGGAATTATTATAGACGGCAAGATCTTCACGGGCTTCAATCACGCCGCAGGCGAAATCGGACACATCGTTATTGACGTTGACGGTCCTCAGTGCGGATGCGGAAGAAAGGGCTGCTGGGAGGCTTACTCCTCTGCTACCGCTCTTATCCGTATGACTAAAGAAAAGCTCGCCGAGTGCGAAAAGGAAGGTCGCTACACTATTATGAGCAAGGCGGAGCGCATTAGCGGTAAAACCGCTTGCGAGGCTATGCGCGCAGGCGACCCCGCAGGTAAAGAGGTCTACGACAAATACGTTAAGTACCTCGCCGCAGGTCTTACCAATATGGTTAACATATTCCAGCCCGAAATAATCTCTCTCGGTGGCGGCGTTTCCAACGAGGGTCAATCTCTTATCGATGCTCTTGCGCCTATCGTTCATCAAGAACAGTACGGCAGCGGATTCCTTACTCCCGTTAAGCTCCGCATCGCCGAGCTCGGCAACGATGCCGGTATGATCGGCGCCGCTATGATGTAAAATTAATAGTATGATTTATATGTGGGGGAAGGAAACTTTTTAAAAAAAGTTTTCCTTCCCCCACACCCCTATCCTTCAAAAACTGAACAGGGGAAAATAATAGAAATTACATAGTGCGTTTAATGATAAAAATATCGAAATTTTATATATGACCCCTCATCCGTCGCCTAACGGCGCCACCTTCTCCCACTGGAGAAGGCTTGCAGGATTTTAGACTTCCTACAACAGTTTGTTGCAAAGCAAGGATTTGTGCTTTTTAACCCTCTCAGTCAGCTATCGCTGACAGCTCTCCCAAAGGGCGAGCCTTTCGAAGTCGTTGCTTTTTGCTATATTTGGTATAAATCTAACCAAACAAACCTCGTTCGTGTCCTCCTGAGCGGAGAAAAATTCACGGTGTGAATTTTTCGTAGTCGAACCCGACCCAAGGGAGGGCGCGAAGCGGGATCTCTAATGAATTTTCGTTGTATTTCCCGCCGAGATCCCGAACGATGTTACCCATCGTTCGATCCTCGTTTCACTCGGATTTCGACTGCGCTCAGGATGACACGGCGGGGTGGGAAAAACATAAAATTTTATTGTTTTCACCCCTCTCAGTCAGCTATCGCTGACAGCTCTCCCAAAGGGCGAGCCTTAAAATGCATCACCCTTGCCGTGGCGGTGAAAAGTAATCAGAGCCTCCCCGCGGGGGGAGGTGGCAACCCGAGCGAACAAAATGTGAGCGAAGCGGTTGACGGAAGGGGGCGCGTTCACATAGAAGTTTTATCTTATTAAGAGTACAAAATCCATTGTTGCGCTTACTCCTCCACCCGTCTCCGACGGGAGCGTCTCGCTGCGGCTCGGTCA
>JAZLCC010000219.1:0-14086 GCA_045614065.1 Eubacteriales bacterium
TAGCAATATTTCTTAAATCGTTACGGATCATATAAATCTCCTTTTGACGTTTTTCGTCATAACATTACAGTTTATATTATAACACATTTTTTTCATTCTTGAAAGATGATAAATGACGATTTTTTTAAATCTTGAAAAAAACTTGTTGTGCAGATTTACTATTGAATGGCGTACCATTACGTCTTGCGCATCGAATGGCTTTTAAATACAAGGCTTTTTAAAATGGAAAATGAGATAAAATTTAACATAATATCCTATATTCAACATCCAATAGCGATTGACATATTATATGAATTATGATATAATAATATTTATCTATTGATATGCGGAGCTTTGAGTGGAAAAATGAAAAACGAAAATCAAAAAAAGCTTTTAATATTTGATCTCGACGGTACTATATCCGATACCTTGCCGAGTATTGCAGAGGCTGTAAATCTTTGCGCAAGGCACTTTGGATTTCCCGAAAAGAAAGAGAGCGATGTGCGTCTTGCCGTTGGTAACGGAGTGGGCGTTCTTCTTGAAAAAACCATGCCGAAGGATGCGGTTGAGGACGAGGAGTCTTTTAGCAAAATAAAGGAATATTTCGCTATTTGCTATGAGGAAACTCAATCAAGGCTTGATAGCTGTTACGAGGGAATGTATGAGATATTGCACGAGCTTGCGGATAAGGGCTATATCCTTGCGGTGCTCTCAAATAAGCCCGACAAGCTTGTTCAAATGATAATTAAAAATATATTTCCCGACGGAATTATAGCGATGAGCTTGGGTCAAACCGATCTCCCCAAAAAGCCCGACCCCACGGTGCCTCTTCTAATGGCGGAGAAGTTTTCGGTATCGCTTGATAATACTTATTTTATCGGCGACAGTGAGGTTGACGTTCTTACCGCAAAGAATGCGGGAATGACCTCGGTTGCGGTGTCTTGGGGATTCCGCGATAGGGCGGTGCTTGAGGATGCAAGCCCCGATGCTTTGATAGATACAAGAGAAGAGCTTTTGCGCTATTTTCTTGATTTAACGTAAGTTAAAATAATTAACTTTTTGAATTAATTTGGAAAGGAAAAAATAAATGAAGATAGGATTTGTTTCTCTCGGATGTCCGAAAAATCAGCTTGATACAGAGGTAATGCTTCACGAGGTTGCCGCGGCGGGCTACGAGATAACTCCCGAGGAGACCGAGGCAGACGTCGTTATAATCAACACCTGCGGTTTTATTGAGAGCGCAAAAAAGGAATCTATTGAGAATATACTTGATATCGCTTGGCTTAAAAAGAACCGTTCTCTTAAGGCGATCGTAGTAACGGGCTGTCTTGCCGAAAGATACCGCGAGAGCATATTAGAGGAGCTTCCCGAGGTTGACGCAGTGCTCGGCGTTGGAAGTATACATAATATCGTTGAAGCGATAGAGGCGGTTACGGTTAAAAAGAAAAAAGGCTCGCATCGCAAATATACCTCGTTTGAGGATAAGGAGAGTGTTCGCTTGGGCGGAGACAGAGTGCTTACAACTCCCGAATATACCGCTTATTTAAAGATTGCCGAGGGATGCGACAACCGTTGCGCATATTGCGCAATTCCCGCAATAAGAGGTCGCTTCCGCAGCCGTACAATAGAAGATATCGTTGAAGAGGCAAAGCAGCTTGAGGCTCTCGGTGTTCGTGAGCTTAACCTTGTTGCGCAGGATACAACGAGATACGGACTTGATATCTACGGCTCGTATAAGCTTGCAGACCTTATAAAGGAGATTACCAAGGCAACTAACATTCCGTGGATAAGATTGCTCTATTGCTATCCCGATAAGGTAACAGATGAGCTTATTGCCGAAATGCGTGATAACGATCGCGTGCTTAAATATATCGATATGCCTATTCAGCATATCAGCGATAATATGCTGAAGGCTATGAACCGACACGGTGATAGCGCAATGATACGCGGTGTTATAGAAAAGCTTCGCAGTGAGATGCCCGAAATAGTTATAAGAACCACCCTTATCGTAGGCTTCCCCGGAGAGAGCGAGAGCGATTTTGAGGAGCTTTGCGAGTTTGTTAAGGATACTAAATTCGAGCGCCTCGGAGTTTTCCCGTATTCGAGAGAAGAGGATACTCCCGCTTATGATTTTGAAAATCAGATCGACGAGCAGGTAAAGCAGGACAGAGCGGATATAGTTATGCGTGAGCAGCTTGAAATAAATACTCAAAATAACGAGGCGGCAATAGGAAAGACGATAACTGTGCTTTGCGAGGATTATGACCCCGTTGCAAGCGTTCATTTCGGC
Source organism: Eubacteriales bacterium (assembly GCA_045614065.1). GTDB lineage: Bacteria > Bacillota > Clostridia > Oscillospirales > CAG-272 > HGM12713. Next base: position 2,270 of record JAZLCC010000219.1, read on the forward strand.
AGAAGCGCGGCAGATGCTCCCGAAATAGACGGAAAGGTATATTTCAAGGCGGAGCGCAGAATTGCCCCCGGCTCATTCGTCAAGGTAAAGATACGCGACGTGCTTGATTATGACCTTTACGGCAGGGCCGTACTTTAAGGAGGGCTTTTATGAGTAAAATGAATTTACCGAATAAGCTCTCGCTTTTAAGACTATGCTTGGTGCCCGTTATTCTCATTGTGGGAATGCTTACTCCACAGTATTCGGTCGAAGAGCCGAGTGTTGCGTTTTACATATCCTCAACCGTTTGCGCAGTGCTTTTTATTGCGGCGGCGGTTACCGATATGCTTGACGGAAAAATTGCAAGACGAGAGGGACTTATTACCGATTTTGGAAAATTTATCGACCCGATAGCCGATAAATTTATGGTGATCGGTGCGCTTTTCGTAATATTGCTTAAATTTGAGGAAATTGAATTTTTCAAATATTTTATGGTAGCGGCGCTCATTATAATAGTTTTTCGTGAGCTTGCTATAACCTCAATAAGACTTGTGGCATCAAAGTCCTCAAGCGTTGTTCTTGCGGCGGATATACTTGGAAAAATAAAGACGGTAACTCAGATAGTTGCTATTTCGGCGGCATTCCTTGAGCCCGTGCTTCAATGGGTTATAAAGCTTATCGTAGAAGCGGTGAAGAACGAGTCGGTTGCTTGGCGTTATGATATAATGCCGATAACTTGGATAGCCTTTGCGCTCTCACTTGTTATGACGCTTTGGTCGGGTATAAGCTATCTTAAATCCTATTGGAAATATCTCGATCCCGAAAAATAAGATATAAAATAATAAACCGTTCTATTATCAAAACGATAGTAGAACGGTTTTTCGTTAGTTATACAAATATTGCTTATCGAAGGCGATCGTATTAAAAAAACAAGGGAAAGAGCAACGCTCTTTCCCTTTGCTTTTTAGTACATTCCGCCCATTCCGCCGCCTGCCATAGCCGCATTTGCAGCAGCCTCTGCAGCGGGGTCCTTCTTGTCGGCAACAACCGACTCGGTGGTAAGAATTACCGATGCTATAGACGATGCGTTCTGGAGTGCGGAACGTGTTACCTTGGTAGGATCCACGATGCCTGCGCTTACCATATCGCAGTATACCTCGTTGTATGCGTCAAAGCCGTAGCCGATCTTTCCGCTGTTCATGATCTCGTTTACGATAACCGCGCCATCGAATCCTGCGTTAGCCGCAATCTGACGAACGGGCTCCTCAAGCGCCTTAAGAACGATGCGAACACCCGTCTTTTCATCGCCCTCTACGGTATCAACAAGCTTTGCAACCTCGGGAATAACGTTAAGGTATGCAGTACCGCCACCTGCAACGATTCCTTCCTCAACAGCCGCGCGAGTTGCGTTGAGCGCATCCTCAATGCGAAGCTTCTTTTCCTTCATTTCTGCCTCGGTAGCGGCTCCAACCTTAATAACAGCAACACCGCCCGAAAGCTTTGCAAGTCTTTCCTGAAGCTTCTCACGGTCAAAGTCGGATGTGGTGCTCTCAATTGCAACCTTGATCTGCGCAATGCGAGCCTTGATCTCGTCGGGGTTACCTGCGCCGCCAACGATAATCGTGTTCTCCTTGTTTACCTTGATCTGACGAGCGTGTCCAAGCATTTCAAGGCTTGCGTCCTTAAGCTCAAGACCGATCTCAGAGGAGATAACCTCGCCGCCCGTAAGAATAGCGATATCGCGGAGCATTTCCTTTCTGCGGTCGCCAAATCCGGGAGCCTTAACCGCAACGCAAACAAAGGTGCCGCGAAGCTTGTTAAGAACGAGAGTGGTAAGAGCCTCACCCTCAACGTCCTCTGCAATAATCATAAGCTTTCTGCCAGCCTGAACCACCTGCTCGAGAACGGGGAGAACCTCTTGAATGTTAGATATCTTCTTGTCGGTGATAAGAATGAGAGCGTCATCAAGAACGGCCTCCATCTTATCCATATCGGTTGCCATATAGGGGGAGAGGTATCCACGGTCAAATTGCATACCCTCAACTACCTCGGAGTAGGTGTCTGCCGACTTGGATTCCTCAACGGTGATAACGCCGTCTGCGGTAACCTTATCCATAGCGTCTGCAATAAGCTGACCTATAACCTCGTCGCCTGCCGAGATGGTTCCTACTCTTGCAATATCCTCGCTGCCGCTTACCTTCTTGGAGGAAGCGATGAGAGCCTCAACAGCTCTGTCAACAGCCTTCTTGATACCCTTGCGGAGAACCATGGGGTTAGCGCCTGCGGTTACGTTCTTCATTCCCTCACGAACGAATGCCTGAGCCAAAAGGGTAGCGGTGGTAGTACCGTCGCCTGCGGCATCATTTGTCTTTGTAGCAACCTCTTTAATGAGCTGTGCGCCCATATTTTCTGCTTCGTTTTCGAGCTCGATCTCTTTAGCGATGGTAACACCGTCGTTGGTTATAAGGGGAGAGCCGTACTTTTTGTCAAGAACAACGTTTCTACCCTTAGGACCGAGAGTGATCTTAACTGTGTTTGCAAGCTTGTCAACGCCGCGTGAAAGGGCGCTGCGAGCCTCTATTCCGTAAAGAATTTCCTTTGCCATAATATTTTTCCTTTCTTAATAGGTGATTAGCGTAATTTATATCAGTCCTCAACGATAGCGAGAATATCGCCCTGACGAACTATAGTGTATTCAACACCGTCGGCCTTTACCTCGGTGCCGGAATATTTAGAAGTAATAACCTTATCTCCAACCTTGACGGTCATAGCTATCTCCTTGCCGTCAACTATTCCGCCGGGTCCCACTGCTACAACCTCGGCGATCTGCGGCTTTTCCTGTGCGGATGCGGTAAGAATAAGTCCGCTCTTGGTCTTTTCCTCTGCTTCAACGAGCTTTACAACAACTCTGTCTGCAAGCGGTTTGATTGTCATTTTTTCTTCCTCCTAACATAAATATGTGAATAAGAATATTTTTTGTTTTTTGGCACTCTTTGCGGTCGAGTGCTAACCACAATAGATATTTTACACGATTTTTTAGAAAAATCAAGACTTTTCCCAAGGATTTAACATTTAGTTAACAATTTGAAAAGCAACAAAAGAAAATATATTTATAAAACTTGGCTGAATTTTGAAAAAAAGGTTGAAAAACGAAAAAAACGGGAAAAACAATCTTGGAACAATTCATTTTTGGGGGATCTTATATTGAATGTTATATCTTTATTAAATCAGTATTTTTTTGGAGTTGGAGTGCCCGTGATATTAATTGCGGCAGGAGTGTTTTTCTGCTTTAAATTGAGATTTTTTCATTTTTTGCATCCGATAAAGGTAATAAAGGCGCTAAAGCCCGAGGAGAGTAAAAGCGGAGTTTCATCCTTCGGGGCGATGTCCTTGGCTCTTGCAGGGACGCTTGGAGTGGGAAATATGGTGGGCGTTGCCTCGGCAATAGCGCTTGGCGGATTTGGCTCTATATTTTGGATGTGGCTTAGCGCCGCCGTGGCTATGATATTAAAATACGCAGAGATCGTTCTTGCAATGCGTCACCAAAGATTTGACGAGGATGGAAAGCCCTACGGTGCGGCTACCTATTATATTTTTGATGGGCTCGGCAAGCAGAGAATTGGTAGAATACTCGCCTCGGTATTTGCGGCTTTTTGCATCATCAATGCGATATCTATGGGCGGAATGATACAGGTAAATTCGGTTGCAAACGCTATAGACGGAGTTTTTGGTGTACCGCCGATATTGATAGGAATTATTTTTGCCGCAATAACGGCAGTTACAACCTTTCGTGGGCGGGATGTAATTCTTGCAATAACCGAGAAGCTTGTGCCCTTTATGACAATAGGCTTTCTTTTGCTTTCCTGCGCCGTAATAGTTATCTATCCGCAGAGAACGCTCGGAGCATTCGAGCTTATATTTAAGAGCGCATTTAATTTTCAAAGCGGTGCTTCGGGCGTGTTTGGATTTCTGCTTTCCTCGTCCTTAAGATACGGAACTATGCGAGGAATACTCTCTAACGAGGCGGGATGCGGTACAGCTCCTGCGGCGCACGCCGTTTCAAGCTGTAAAATTCCCGCAAAGCAGGGTGCGTGGGGAATATTCGAGGTCTTTGTTGATACGATTTTACTTTGTACGTTAACGGCGATAGTTATAATAGTTGCCTTTGATGGCATTAGCGCGGACGGCGGATTTATGATGATGACGGTGAGCGCTTATACTACGCTTTTGGGAAGCTTTTCCGGGTATTTTATTGCTATTGCCGTATTGCTTTTTGGACTTGCAACCGTGCTTTGCTGGGCGCATTACGGCGTTGTGAGCGTAAGATATTTAACCAAGAATAAAACGGCAAGAATAGGCTTTATTATTCTTTATACCGTGGCTATTTTCTTAGGCTCTGTAGTTTCGTCGGATATAATTTGGGAGGGCGCGGATTTTTCGATAGGCGCTATGACGCTTATCAATATTGCAATTCTGATAAAGCTTCGCTCTGAGGTAAGGGAAGAGACCGAGCTTTATTTTAAAATAGGCAAGCGTAATAAAAATAAGAATAAAAATAAGAAAATCGAAAATTCAAGCTTTGATAGCATCGAGTAAAAATATTTAAAATATCATATATTGCAAAGCATTATTTCGATAAGTCCGTCAAAGCAATCCGAGAGCTCCTCGCGGAGTCTGCAAAAGAGATTTTGCGTGGGGTTCTGCTTTTTTTGAGATTGACGGGAGGATGCCCTCGAAAGATTTAAAAGCTCACGAAATTCGAATGCTTTGGGCATTTGATTTGGCTTTTTTATCTTTTTTAACATAAAAACGCTTTCCTCGATAATCTTTGAAAGCTCAACGCACGCCTCGTATTCCTTGACATGCTTATCGTAAGGTGCGCGTTGCGAGCGTTGTGATAAAATGCTTGCGGAGGTGGATATTATTTTGCAAAGCCTGTGGCCCGCCTCGGCAATCGAACGGCGCTCGAGCGGTGGGAGAAAATCCTTAAACAGAACTTGCTCAAGCTCGTTTATTTTAAGCGTTGCGCTTGCTTCGATAGAGGATATTTCGGCAAGCGATTTTTGAAGCTGTGCTCGACTTTTTACCGACGTTAAATAAACGGCGCGCGAAGTAAGAAGCGAAAGCTCCTCTAATAGTTCGAAATAATTTATTTTTTGCATAGCTACCTTCTTTAAAGAGTTAAAGCGCTTGAGTCTCGGTTTATTTGAAAACGGCATTTACCAAAAGCGAGAGAAAAAAGCTAAATGCTCCGCAAACGGGAAAGGTTAAAAGCCAACCTAAAAACATTTGCGCCGCTATTTTGGGGTTTGTTCCGTTCTTTTTGCAAAGACCAACACCCATAATAGCGCAGGTCTTTGCCTGCGTTGTGGCGGTGGGGATTCCCAAAAAGGAGCAAACACCTAAAAATGACGATGATGCGGTGTCGGCGGCACTGCTTTTCAAGGGGTCGAGCGTTGTCATCTCGCATCCCACCTTTTTTATTATTCGAGAACCGCCGATAAGCGTGCCGAGCGTCATTGCGGCGGCAAAAAGCAGACTTATGTGAATAGGAATTTTAAAGCTCTCGGTGCTTACAGGTTCACCGCTGATAAAACCGAGACCGAGCATATAAACGCCGATGAATTTTTGTGAGTCCTGCGCTCCGTGCAAAAATGCGCCTACGCCTGCGCTCACACGTTGAACGCGAGTGAAATATCGCATTGTGCTTCGTCTGTCCTGCGTGCGAAAGATCCGCTCGGATAGCTTGTAGATGAAAAATGCAAACATCATAACGGGGAAGGTTGAAATCAGAATACCGAGTATGACGCCGTTCCATTCGGCAAGCCGCAGTGCGTCAAGCGTCGGATTTGCGGCAAGCGCGCTTCCGCATACGCTTGCGATAAGCGCATGGCTCTCGCTTGTGGGAATTCCCTTAATGGCGGCAAGAGATGCCCAAAGTATAACCGTTATAAGCGCTACCGAGAGCGATATAAGAGCAGAACGAGTATCACTCCCAAAATCGGCTATTCCGTATAGAGCTTTTGCAACCGTGGGGCAGAATAAAGCCATTAGCAAAGCGCCCAAAAAGTTAGCAACTGCGGCAAGAATAAGAGATGCGCGAGGGGATAACGAGCGAGTGGAAACGCATCCCGCAATTGCGCTTGGAGCATCTGTCCAGCCGTTAACGAGGGCAACGCCTAAAACGAGAATAGAGAAAAATATTTTCATATAAGCGCCCCCCCATTATTCTACTGTCTAATCCTTATGATTTTTGAGGCTTGTTTGATAACTTTATTTAGAGAAAATATATTTCTTTAATTGACATTACGAAATAAAATTGGTATAATATAAATTGGTATGGAATTTTTGTTTTCTTGGAGGTTTTTATGGCTTCAAACGAGATAAAGAAAAGGGTAGAAGAGCTTAGAAAAAGCCTTACCTATCATTCACAAAGATATTACGTTGACGATTCGCCCGAGATATCCGACTACGAGTACGATATGATGTTTGCCGAGCTTAAGGGACTTGAGGAGCAGTATCCCGAGCTTTATGATTCGGCATCTCCAACGCAGAGAGTCGGAGGAAAGGCACTTGATAAATTTGAAAAGGTAGTTCACTCGGTAAAAATGGACTCCTTATCCGACGTTTTTTCGTTTGAGGAAACCGAGGATTTTTGCAAAAAAATGAGCGACGAGCTCGAAAATGCATCATATTCGGTAGAGCCGAAGATAGACGGTCTTTCGGTGTCGCTTATCTATGAAAACGGAGAATTTGTAAGGGGCGCTACTCGTGGCGACGGATTTGTTGGCGAGGACGTAACCCTAAACCTTCGCACCGTTCAGTCGATACCGCTCCGCCTGTCCGAGCCGTTAACGCTCACCGTGCGCGGCGAGGTATATATGCCGAGAGCCGTTTTTGAATCTATAAACGCAAAGCGTGAGGCAGAGGGAAAGCCGCTTATGGCGAATCCTCGAAATGCGGCGGCAGGCTCGCTCCGTCAGCTTGATTCAAAGATAACCGCAGAGCGTAAGCTTGATATATTTATCTTTAATTTTCAAGAGGGCTCTATTTATGCCGACGGCAGAGCTCCAAAAACTCACGCCGAAACGCTCGACAGGCTTTCCGAGCTTGGATTTAAGACGCTTGCTATGCGCAAGGTTGCTTACAGCTATGATGAGGTTGCCGAGCATATAAGAGCGATAGGCGAGGCTCGTGAGGGGTTGCCTTACGATATCGACGGCGTGGTAATTAAAATAGACGAGCTTGAAGCCCGCAGAAGAATAGGTGAGGGCACAAGCACGCCGAGATGGGCGGTAGCATATAAATTTCCGCCGGAAGAAAAGGAAACTAAGCTTATCGATATAACTATCGCCGTAGGACGTACGGGCGTTTTAACACCTACCGCAATACTCGCTCCCGTAAGACTTGCGGGAACGACCGTTAGCCGTGCGACACTTCACAATATTGATTTTATACGCGAGCGCGGAATAATGCTTGGAGATACCGTTTGCGTTCGCAAGGCGGGAGATATAATTCCCGAGGTGGTAAGAGCAAATATCGCTATTCGCGACGGAAGCGAGATTGAGTTTTCTATGCCAACGCATTGTCCGTCTTGCGGTGAGGCTGTGTTCTTTGATAAAAACGACGGCGCGGCGCTCAGATGCACAAATAGCTCGTGCCCCGCACAGCTTTCAAGAAGTATAGAGCATTTTGCCTCAAAGGGAGCTATGAATATCGACGGTCTCGGACCGCAGATAGTAGAGCTCTTGCTTAAAAATGAAAAAATAAAGGACGTAGCCGATCTTTATTCTCTTAGTGCAGAGGATATCGAGGGACTCGACAGAATGGGCGAAAAATCGGCTAAAAAGCTTGTTGCCGCAATTGAAGCGTCAAAAACGGTAGGTCTTGCAAGACTTATCTTTGCGCTTGGTATACGTGAAATAGGCGAGGTAGCGGCGGCAGCACTCGCATCTCGATTTGGTACCTTGGATGCACTCTCGCGTGCGAGCGCCGAGGAGATATCGGCTATCGAGAATTTCGGTGAGGTAACGGCAGAGTACGTTATAGACTTTTTCTCACACGCTCAAAATATAGAGCTTTGTAACAGACTTGTTTCTGCGGGCGTTCTTGCCGAGGATAATTCGGCGCCCGTAGGAGAGCTTTTTGCGGGTAAGAGCTTTGTTCTTACAGGCACGCTCCCCACTATGTCAAGAGACGAGGCGAGCGCTCTTATAAAGCAAAATGGCGGTAAGACCGTCGGAAGTGTTTCTAAAAAGACAGATTACGTTCTTGCGGGTGAGGCTGCGGGAAGCAAGCTCACTAAGGCGCAGGAGCTTGGAATACGCATTATCTCCGAGAGCGATCTTCTCGAAATGATAGAGAGCGGAGCTTTGAATTAATTTAAGTTAAGATATTCGAGTGTTCCGTTGTATACGCCCTCGGCAAAAAGTTCGGGCTCGTTTACCATGAGGTAGGCATCGTTTGGGTTGGTAATAAATCCAAGCTCAACGAGCACCGAGGGCATAACGGTTTTGCGAAGAACGTAAAGACCGCTCCTCGTCTGCATTCCACGGTTGCGAAGACCCGTTAATGCGCTTATGTTCTTGATTATGTCGCTGCCAAGATCAAAGGCTTTTGACGGCTTTGAGAAAGCAAATGCCTCAACTCCCGTGGCGCTGCTTTGGCTTGATGCGTTTGTGTGCAGACTTATAAAATAATCTGCACCCCATTCGTTGGCAAGCCTTACACGCTCACGTAGACTTGTGGTGTTTGACGTTCCGAGCTGAACGTCAAGTGTCGGCCGTGAAAGCCGTACCTCAAAAGCGGGATTTCCCCTAAAAAGCTCGGCAAGCAGTATGCCTATTTTAAAAACTATATCCTGCTCGCGGAGTCCGTTACCCTCGGCTCCCGCATTGGGATTGTTTGGATTATGCCCTTGATCTATAAATATCTTTATAGCCATATTATATATCCCCCTGTGATAAGCGTCTTTATAAAATAATATGAAGAAAGATATAAAACCGTTACGGAGGAATAATGAAACGCATTTATAAATTTATACTTATCTTTGGTTTGCATATAACGCTTACCTTGTTAGCTCCGTTTCTAACAACCAAGTTAGCTCCCGCCGATAGCGGAATGGCTATCTGTATGATATTGTTTTTTGCGGTATATCCGCTTTCGGTTATGGTGCTCGGGGCACTTACCGCAACCGATATAAAGGCTCTCTTTTGGACGCCCTTGGCGTGCGCTTTAAGCTTTCCGCTATTGTTCTCACTTGCTATGGGCGGAATGGTATGGGAGCTTTACGTCTATTCGGTAATATATCTCTTCTTGGGATATGCTACCTCGGTTCTTTTTCTCATCATTAAAAAGATTAAAAAGATAATTGTCGAAAGGCGAAAATAAATATAATGAAGGATTTTGAAAAAAATAAAGTTTTTGCAAGCACGTTGTATCTTGTTGCAACGCCGATAGGAAATCTTGCGGATATCAGCGAGCGTGCAATAAAGGTGCTCTCCGAGGTCGATTTTATCGCCGCAGAGGACACTCGAAACAGTATGCGTCTACTTACACACTTTGGTATATCAAAGCCTCTTGTGTCATATTATGAGCATAATAAGCGTGAGAGGGGCGAGGAGATAGTTACAAGACTTTTGGACGGTGAGAGCTGTGCGCTCATAACCGATGCGGGAATGCCCGCAATATCCGACCCCGGTGAGGACCTCGTGCGTCTTTGCGCAGAGCGAGGCGTTACCGTTACGGCTATCCCCGGTCCTTGCGCTATGATAAATGCACTTACGCTTTCTGCGCTTTCAACCTCTCGATTTGTTTTCGAGGGATTTTTGCCTGTGCAGAAAAAGCAGAGAAAAGAGAGAATAAGCGCTCTTGTACGAGAGGAACGCACGTTTATTTTGCACGAAGCACCGCATAAGCTTAAATCAACGCTTTCCGAGCTTTGCGAGGCACTTGGTAAGGATAGAAAAATAGCTATCTGCCGAGAGCTTACAAAGCTTAATGAGGAGATAGTGAGAACAACTCTTTCGGGTGCTTGCGAGCTTTACTGCGAGAAGGAACCGAGAGGTGAATACGTGCTTGTTATCGAGGGCGGAGAGTATGCGCCCGTTGAGAAAGAGACCGAGCTTACCGCAGATGACCTTAAAAAAGAGGTTGACGCTCTTTGTGATAACGGAATGAGCAAAAATCAGGCTATAAAGACGGTTGCCGCCTCTCACGGAATGGCAAGAAACGCTTTGTATTCGCTCTTGCTTGAAAAATAATGCTGAAATAATGCAAAAATAATTAAATTTTTCACAAATTCGGGCAATAAAAGTAGAAAATGTGTTGATTTTCTTCGATATTTGTGGTATATTAATTTATGTGTCAAAAATTAGATAATATATATTGAAAGGATTTTTATTATGGAAAAGATGAAAGTTGGCGTTGTAGGCGCTACCGGTATGGTAGGTCAGCGCTTTTTGATGCTTCTTGAAAATCATCCTTACTTTGAGGTTACCGCTCTTGCGGCGTCTGCTCGTTCTGCAGGTAAGACCTATGCTGAGGCTGTTGGAGCTCGTTGGAAGATGAAGACTCCCATGCCTGAGAAGTATAAGGATATGATAGTTCACGATGCGGCAAATATCGACGAGATGAAGGCTTTGGTAAGCTTTGTATTCTGCGCAGTTGATATGAAGAAGGACGAGATAAAGGCTCTCGAGGAAGCTTATGCTAAGAACGAGATTCCCGTTGTTTCAAATAACTCCGCAAACCGTTGGACTCCCGACGTTCCTATGGTTATTCCCGAGATCAACGATGCTCATCTTGAGGTTATTGAGGCTCAGAGAAAGCGTCTCGGCACTACCCGTGGATTTATCGCAGTTAAGCCTAACTGCTCGATCCAGTCCTACGTTCCCGCTCTCACCCCCCTTCGCAAGTATGGTATCAAGGAGGTCGTTGCAACGACCTATCAGGCTATTTCCGGTGCAGGCAAGACCTTTAACGAGTGGCCCGAGATGATCGACAATATCATTCCTTACATCGGCGGCGAGGAAGAGAAGAGCGAGCAGGAGCCCCTTCGTGTATGGGGTAAGGTTGAGAATGGCGAGATCGTAAAGGCCGATGCTCCCGTTATCACCACCCAGTGCATTCGTGTTCCCGTTTCCGACGGACATACCGCAGCTGTATTCGTAAGATTTGAGAATAAGCCCACTAAGGAAGAGATCCTTAAGGCTTGGGCGGAGTTCTCGGGCAAGCCTCAGGAGCTTGGACTTCCCAACGCACCCGCACAGTTCATAACCTACTTTGAGGAGGATAACCGTCCTCAGGCGGCTCTCGACCGTGATATTTACGGTGGTATGGGAGTTACCGTTGGCAGACTTCGTGAGGATACCGTTTACGATTATAAGTTCGTAGGACTCTCTCACAACACCTTAAGAGGTGCTGCAGGCGGCGCAGTTCTTATTGCAGAGCTCCTTTACAGAGAGGGCTATTTTAACTGATAAATCGCTCCTTAAAGGCAAAAATAAACGCAGAAAAACGCTCGGATTTTTCCGAGCGCTTTTCTATTATATATATAATGTAGAAATTTGCGCAAAAAAATACTTGATTTTGATGCTTTGTGAGTGTTTTAAATTTGTAAAAATCCGCAGTAAGTGAGCCTAAAAGGGCTCTTTTTTTATGCTTAAAATCGACAAAGCGTTTGATTTTGTGTCGTTTTTTGATATTTTTTGTAGAATATTTATGCAAAAAAATCATTCCGAACGGCTTCTTTTATACCTCGAAAAAAGAGAAAAAAGGGCGTCGAAAATAAGTGCTTTTAGGAGGTGAAAAAACGGGAGAAAAATTGCCGCTAAAGTC
>JAZLCC010000220.1:0-3431 GCA_045614065.1 Eubacteriales bacterium
AGTCGAGGACGCCTGTCCCTACAATTAAAGGGGTGTGTGCGCATAGGTCGAACGCACTATGTGCGTCAAAAACTTCCCGTTGGAAGTTTTTTGGCGCTACCTTTTTTTCAAAAAAGGTAGCAAATAAAAGCGACCCCAAAAAAGTGGCAATAAAAGCAAAACGCCCGACTCGAAAAGAGTCGGGCGTTACGTTTATATATTAATAGAGGGGATATTTCTTGCAGAGCTCTGCAACGGCAGTGCGAACCTTATCTGCGGAGTTCTCATAATCCTTAGCGGTGAGAGCAAAGAGGTGAGCGATAGTTCTCATATCCTCTGCGCCTAATCCACGAGAGGTAACTGCGGGAGTACCAACTCGAACGCCAGAGGTAACGAAGGGCTTCTCGGGGTCATTGGGAATAGCGTTCTTGTTAACGGTTATGTGAACGCTATCAAGTCTTGCCTCAAATTCCTTACCCGTAATGCCCATAGGACGAAGGTCAACGAGCATGAGGTGGTTATCGGTACCGCCCGAAACGAGGTCAAAGCCCTCTTTGAGGAGCTCCTCTGCGAGAACCTTTGCGTTAGTAACTACGTTGTGCTGATATTCCTTAAATTCAGGCTTCAAAGCCTCGCCGAAGCAAACTGCCTTTGCGGCGATAACGTGCATAAGAGGACCGCCCTGAATACCGGGGAATATAGCCTTATTGAACTTCTTTGCAAGCTCCTCGTCGTTGGTAAGGATCATACCGCCGCGAGGTCCGCGAAGAGTCTTGTGAGTCGTTGTTGTAACTACGTCTGCGTAGGGAAGGGGGGAAGGATGCTCGCCTGCGGCAACAAGACCTGCGATGTGAGCCATATCTACCATAAAGTATGCTCCAACACTGTGAGCTATCTCAGCCATCTTCTCGAATTCAATGATTCTGGGGTAAGCAGAAGCGCCTGCAACGATAAGCTTGGGCTTATGCTCCTTTGCGAGCTTTTCGAACTCGTCGAGGTCGATTCTCTGAGTTACGGGGTTGAGCTCATAGGGAACGAAATTGTAGTACATACCCGAAATATTAACGGGGCTTCCGTGGGTCAAGTGTCCGCCGTGAGCAAGGCTCATACCCATAACGGTATCTCCGGGCTGAATAAGAGCGAAGTAAACTGCGGTGTTAGCCTGAGCGCCACTGTGAGGCTGAACGTTTGCGTACTTTGCGCCGAAGAGCTGCTTTGCACGCTCGATGGCGATGTTCTCTGCGATATCAACGCACTGGCAACCGCCGTAATAACGCTTTGCTGGGTAACCCTCTGCGTATTTATTGGTAAGCACCGAGCCCATAGCGCACATTACTGCCTCGGAAACTACGTTTTCCGATGCGATAAGCTCAAGTCCGTCGGACTGTCTTTCAAATTCTGCGGTGATAGCGGCAGCTATCTCGGGGTCGGTCTTTGCTACAAGATTGATGTTTTCTTTGATCATTTTTTAATTCCTCCGTTTTACAAACGTATTACAAAAAATACTCGTATATATTATAAAATATTTTTGCATAAAATACAATAGATTTTCGAAAAATATATAAGTAATATTGATATAAAACCCGAGCGGTATTATTTTTAAATCGAAAATTATTGAAAATATGCAAAAAATTTTCACTTTTTATTGACAAGTGTGTGTTTTTTGTGTATAATTTAAGTGCTTAGCATTAAAATTTAAGAATCGGGAGGAACCTTTTTATGGAAATCGCAATTATTGCTCACGATTTGAAGAAAGAACTTATGGCGCAATTTTGCATTGCATACTGTGGTGTGCTTGCAAATCATCACATATGCGCAACCGCATCAACTGCACAATATATTTCCGAGGCAACGGGATTGCAGATAGATAGACTTATGTCGGGAGAGCACGGAGGCGAGCAGCAGATAGCATCGCGCGTTGCTTTTAACGAGATCGACGTATTGCTCTATTTCCGCGGACCGCACACAAATCCTCGTTCTATAGCAATCGAGAACGAGCTTTTGCTCACCTGCGACCGTCATAATATCCCTGTAGCAACCAATCTTGCAACCGCGGAGACTATTATAACCGCACTCGGCAGAGGCGATCTTGAATACAGAGAGATCGTAAATCCACGCTCCGAGTACAACAGAAAGAAGAAAAAGTAATTTTTCTTCGTGAAAAAACACGTCATTGCGAGTTCATCGCCCCAGAGAGGAAGCACACGGCTGAAATGCTTCTGCCCTAAGACCGCAAATGATACCGCTTTTCACGTATCAACTTAATATCCGAGAGTTAAAAAATCGGGTGGAACCGTGCGCAATGCACCCCGAATAGCATTTTTGCTATTCGGGGTTTTTATTTTTGTAAATATTTTTGGAGGACTATAAATATGAAAATCAATTTTGGCGAGCAGGTGCTCGAAAAGAATGAACCTATTACGGTTTACGATGCCGCAAACGAATTGGGTCTTGTTAGCCGTGCAACACTTTGCGCAGTTGTTGACGGTAGCGTTCGTGCGCTTACTTATGAGATCTGCGACGATGCCGACGTAAAGCTTTGCACGTTTGACGATGAGGAGGGCAAAAAGATCTTCCGTCATACCGCCGCTCACGTTCTTGCGCAGGCTGTTAAGCGTCTTTATCCCGAGACTAAGCTTACGATAGGCCCTGCAATTGAAAATGGATTTTACTACGACTTTGATAGCGAGACTTCGTTTACTCCCGAGGCTCTTAAGGCTATCGAGGACGAGATGAAGAAGATAGTTAGAGAGAATCTTCGCATTGAGCGCTTTGAGCTTCCCCGCGAGGAGGCTATTGCCTTTATGCAGGAAAAGAACGAGCCCTACAAGGTTCAGCTTATAGAGGAGCTTCCCGAGGGCGAGGTAATAAGCTTCTACCGTCAGGGTGAGTTTGTTGATCTTTGCGCAGGCCCTCACCTTTTCGCAACGGGTGCGGTAAAGGCATTCAAGCTCACACAGTGCACGGGAGCATATTGGAAGGGCGATCAGAAGAACAAGATGCTTCAGAGAGTTTACGGCGTGGCTTATCCCTCAAAAGACGAGATGAACGCTTATCTCACAGCACTTGAGGAAGCAAAAAAGAGAGATCACAACAAGATAGGCCGTGATCTTGACTACTTTACGACAGTTGACGTTATCGGTCAGGGACTTCCCATTCTTCTTCCCAAGGGCGCACGAGTAATTCAGACGCTTCAGCGCTTTGTTGAGGACGGCTTCTATTATGACTTTGATACCGAGGAAAAATTCACTCCCGATACACTTGTTGCTATCGAGGCAGAGATGAAGAAAATCGTTAAAGAAGATTTAGAAATCGAGCGCTTTACCATGAGCCGTGACGAGGCTATCGCCTACTTTAAAGAGAAGAACGAGCCTTACAAGGTAGAACTTGTTGAAGCTTTGCCCGAGGGCGAGGAAATAAGCTTCTACCGTCAGGGTGAGTTTGTTGACCTT
>JAZLCC010000221.1:0-2996 GCA_045614065.1 Eubacteriales bacterium
TCCTTTGCCTTCTCAAAGAGCTTGATTGCGGAGCAACCGTTATCTCGGCATTCTCCGACTCCTACGTTAACCGTTATCCCACTATTACTCTTGAATTTGATAAGAGATACGTAAACAGATACACGGGTATTGAGATATCAAATGAAGCTATTGTTAAGACTCTTACCGGCCTAGGCTTTGTTGTGGCTCTTTCGGGCGATAATTTTACCGTAACCGTACCCTCCTGGCGCGCAACCAAGGACGTAACGATTAAGGCGGATATTATCGAGGAGATAACCAGAATTTACGGCTACGATAACTTCGACGTATTTACCTCGGAGTCCCGTCTTGCTCCCGTGCGCAAGGAAACTCTTAAATCGCACGAGGACAGAATGAAGGATATGCTCGTTAAGAGCTACCGTATGCACGAGGTTCATTCTTACATCTGGTCCGACGCGCAGAAGGAAAAGGAGCTTGGCATCAAGACAAATCCCGGTGTGAGAATTATCAATGCGCAAACTCCCGACCATCAATACATCCGTACCACTATGATACCCACCATCCTTACCTTTGTTAAGGAGAACAAGACATTCTCAGATAGCTTTGGTATCTTTGAGATAGGACACACCGTTTGCGGCTTCCGCGCTGACGGACTTTGCAACGAGGTTAACAAGCTCGGCGCAGCTCTCTATTCTAAGGTAAAGAGTGAGGAAGAGCTGTTTATGCAGTGCCGCGATATTATCTCGGAGCTTGTGTCAGACATTCTTCATCAGACGGCATCCTACGAGGCAGTAGAGTGCGAATACGACTTTATGCACCCCGCCAACACCTTTGCAATCAAGGTTGGGGATAAGAAAATAGGTACTCTTTCCGTTCCTCACCCCACAGTGCTTTCAAATATTGATAAGAAGTGCGCGGTTGCGTTCTTCGAGATTGAAACCGAGGCATTTGCCAAGGTAACCGTTGGCAAGATAAAATATACGGAGCCCTCAAAGTTTCCGGGTATGGATATTGACCTTACCTTCAATGCAGACCTCGGTGCAGTAAACCTTACCGAGCTTACAGCTATGGCAAAGAATATCGCTCCCGATAATCTTACTGCCCTTAAAGTAAAGGATATCTACACCAAGGACGGCGCAAGCTCGCTTACCCTGCGTTTCTCATTCAGCTCCACCGAGCGCACGCTCACAAAGGCTGAGGTGCAGGCATGGATCGACGCAATCCTTGCGGCATACAAGGAGAATGCAGGCATAGAGATGAAGCTCTAAAAACATTTAAAATTCAAATTTAAAGAGCGAGGATTTTTTCCTCGCTCTAATTTTTGTTTTTAATATGAACAAGAGGTTGAAATTCAACGAATTTCAACCTCTTTTATCATTTTTATTGAATTTAATTATTATTCTTCGGTTGCTTCCTCAGCCGTGGGAGCTGCGGTTGCGGTTGCTACGGTTGCGGTGCTATCGCTACTAAGGGTGGTGAACATCACCGCCTTGGTAACAAGGTAGCCGCCGAATACTGTGAGCGAAAGATCAAAGGCAACGAATGCGATATATCTTACTACGCTCAAAACAGAGATGAGTGCTTTAAGGACAAAGGTGAGAGGCTCCTTCATAGTTTCGCCAACGAATTTAAGGATACCGTCGGATATAGTAACCATAAGTCCCTCGGTCTTTTCCTTGGTAAAGTTGCCGAGTGTCTTTTCAAGACTCTCATAAATCTTATCAAAGGCATTTTCCTTTGCGGTGGTGAAGATGTTTGTAAATACGGAGGGCTCGCCAAGCTTTGTAAAGAAGAATACGGTAAGGAAGAGTCCGAGTGCAACGAACAAGCCGCCGAAAACATAGAGAAGAATTACGGGAGCCTTTGAGGGCGGAGCGTTGCCGTCAACGTGCATAGACTCGTAGGCTCTGATGGTCTTTTTGAGGGTAACAAAACCAAAGTAGGTTGCAGCACCCGCAATCACGGGAAGAATAATCGAAAGGATTATTGCCAGAACAGGCGAGCCCTTTGCGAATGCAACCGTGTTCATAAGGGGAGTTACAACGTCCGGATTTTCGAGGTCGAGATTCCAGCCGAATATGCCGTTTATAACACTGCCAACCCAGTCAACAAACGAGGGAAGAATGTCAAGTGCTGAGCAAAACCAAACGCAAGAGTAGATAAGGAACATAACGGTTACGATTATGCCCATAACCATAAAGAGTTTTGCTATAACGTCAAGGTGCATACAGAAGAGAGAAACTCGCTCAACTCTTGCATTCTCAAATTTTCTTATTTTGAGAGCGTTGATTGCGGACATAATGAGGGATACGAGCATCCACACCTCAGCGGCAAGCGCGAGGATGGCGAGCGCGTTAAGCCAGCCGCCCGATATAAATTCTCCGAGCAGGAATAAGCCGAGGGAGAAAAACACCGTAATAGCGGTGAGTGCCGCAAGCGCAACGATTATTATAAAATATGAGAGGGTAAAAGGGGATGGGAAAATCTTTTTTCCGAGATCCTTACCCATTTTATTCGTTTGAATGTTCATTTTAATCTCCGTTTTGCCGTGGGATGACGGCATAAAAGTTATAAGTACATATTTTTGCTTTATAATTATAGCACCAATTTACCTATAAGTCAATAATTAAATAAAATATTAGCACGCCGAGGCAAAAAAGAGCACGAGCGAGAGGTGTATAAAGGTGTACACCGAGCGAGGAAACGGCGATAGAATAAAAAACATAATAAAATGAAGAAAACCGTAGGTTTTCGACATCAATTAACATTTAAATAGCAAAAATAAACGAGATAGACACTGCATTTTTTGCAATATCTACCTCGTTTTTTGTTCGGTTATGCCCAAATGAAGCAGCCCCTGCAATTTCAAGGATATTATTCTGTCACATCCGGCTCTGCACCCCCGCCACCGGGAATCTCAGGGATTTCGGGAATTTCGGGGGGAGTCTGATTCTGCGAATTCAGGTATTTGATATAAGCATCGTAGTAGGATATTATTATATCGTTTACGACACCGT